>NZ_JBHUDE010000007.1:0-48746 GCF_042678205.1 Oceanobacillus luteolus | reverse complement strand
AAAAAATGAATGGAGCCACCTTTAGTTGGGTATTTACTTTTTTGGCTCTAATAGAAAAAAGATTAAAACTGAAAATTCTGGTATTATTTATGCAACGCTAGTGAAGAAAGGAGAATGAAATATGGTAGCTTATAATCTTTTTGGTGGTGGAGCAACATTTGCAGCGATTATTGTTCTCTCTTCATGGGGCTCCCAGTGGGTCTTGCTGGAATGTTGATCTTTGTTGAAGCACTCATTGATATGGGACGTACAGCATTTAATATAAATGGTTCCATGATTGCCGGAACATTGACATCCAAGATTCTAGGTAGTCATAATGTAGAGAAATTCAACGATAAAAAACCTATTGACAACGTTTACATTTCTGGTTACACTAAGGTTAACAAGTTAATAAAAGGTGATTGAGACGTTGAGACCACACTATTTTTGTATTTCCTTTTTTAAGGGAATGCATATTACAGTGTGGTCTTTTTGTCATACCTAAAACTCAGAAGTATAACTTGTGAAAAACAATAAGGGGTGAGTCAGGAATGACCGAATTTTCCGGGGAACTTGTTGGTACCATGATTTTGATTATTTTTGGTGCGGGGGTAGTTGCAACGAGTGTATTAAATAAATCGAAAGGTCAAGATGCTGGATGGGTATTGATTACCCTCGGCTGGGGACTTGCAGTAGCACTCGGGGTCTATGCTGTGGGGAATGTTTCAGGTGCACATCTTAATCCAGCTGTTACATTAGGATTTGCAGCAATTGGTGATTTTCCATGGGATAAAGTTCCGATTTATATTACGGGACAAATGATTGGGGCATTTTTGGGAGCAGTTATCATTTATTTTGCATTTTTACCTCATTGGAAAGAAACGAAAGACACTGGTCCAAAGTTAGGAGTATTCGCGACAGGACCAGCTATACGCAGACCGCTTTCCAACTTGGTCACAGAGGTGATTGGTACATTTCTTCTTCTGTTAGGTTTATTATTTATCGGAGTGAATGAGTTTACGGAAGGATTGAACCCGGCAATTGTTGGTCTATTGATCGTCGCCATTGGGATGTCATTAGGCGGCCCAACAGGCTATGCGATTAATCCTGCTCGAGATCTAGGTCCAAGAATTGCTCACGCGCTTCTTCCGATCCACGGAAAAGGAACCTCTGATTGGGGATATGCTTGGGTACCGATCATTGGTCCAATTCTGGGCGGTATTTACGGAGCATTATTCTTTAAGGCTATTTTTGAAGGTGTTTATACGGCAGCGTTTTGGGTAGTAAGTGTTATTATTGCGGTACTATTCATTTCAGCAGCAATCATAGAGAAGCAACATGATGATAAAGAACAAAGTAAGAGTCGAAATATAAAGATATCATGAATGGAGGAGAATCAATGGGTAAATATATTCTATCCTTAGATCAAGGAACTACAAGTTCACGTGCAATTTTGTTTAATCATGAAGGAGCAATTGTGGAGACTGCTCAAAGAGAATTTGAACAGCATTTTCCGAAGCCAGGTTGGGTGGAGCATGATGCGAATGAAATTTGGACATCGGTCCTTGCGTGTATCGCGGAAGTCTTACGAAAAGCAGATGTAGATCCGGAACAAATCGCAGGAATTGGGATTTCAAACCAAAGGGAAACAACCGTTGTTTGGGATAGAGCTACAGGTAAACCGATCTATCATGCAATCGTATGGCAATCCCGTCAAACAGAGGAAATTGTTCAGGAGCTCAGAAACGAAGGATATAATGACTTGTTTAAAGAAAAAACCGGACTCCTTCTAGATCCATATTTCTCCGGTACAAAAGTAAAATGGATTCTGGATCATGTGGAAGGTGCAAGAGAAAAAGCGAATAATGGAGAGCTTCAGTTTGGAACAATTGATAGTTGGCTCGTTTATAAACTATCTGGTGGACAAGCTCATGTAACGGATTATTCCAATGCCTCACGTACCTTAATGTTCAATATTTATGATTTGAAGTGGGATGACGAGCTGTTAGAGATTTTATCGGTGCCAAAAAGTATGCTGCCGGAAGTTCGTCCATCATCCGAAGTATATGCTCATACCGTTCCTTATCATTTCTTTGGTAAAGAAGTCCCGATTGCAGGTATAGCAGGGGATCAACAAGCTGCATTGTTTGGACAAGCCGGCTTTGAACAAGGTATGGTCAAAAACACGTATGGTACTGGTGGATTCCTGGTCATGAACACGGGTGAAGAACCGGTAGATTCAAAAAATAGTTTACTAACGACCATTGCTTGGGGTGTGGACGGAAAAGTTGAATATGCGTTAGAAGGAAGTATCTTTGTATCCGGTTCAGCAATTCAATGGTTACGTGATGGTCTGAAATTAATTGAAACATCACCAGAAAGTGAAGAATATGCAACGAGGGTCGAATCGACGGATGGCGTGTATGTTGTACCAGCATTCGTTGGCCTAGGTGCACCTTACTGGGATAGTGAAGCACGTGGTGCTGTATTTGGAATAACCCGTGGCACAAAGAAAGAGCATTTTATCCGAGCTACCCTTGAATCACTGGCATACCAAACGAAAGATGTGGTAGATGCTATGGTTGCCGATTCCGGAATTGATGTGAAGTCTCTTCGCGTTGATGGTGGTGCGGTGACAAATGACTTCCTCATGCAATTCCAAAGCGATCTGTTAGACGTACAGGTTGATCGTCCAGTCATCAATGAAACGACAGCTTTAGGTGCAGCATATCTTGCTGGTTTAGCAGTCGGCTATTGGAAAGACAAAGAGGAAATAGCAAAACAATGGAAAGTTGATACTACGTTTACACCTGAAATGAAGCAGGAAAAACGCGATGAATTATATAAAGGATGGAAAAAAGCTGTAGAAGCGGCTAGAGTGTTTAAATAAAGCTCCCTTCTCAGGTTCAACCTAACAACAAATCGTAGAATCGTAGTTTCATGACTATCATCTTATAACGATGTATGTTATACTAAAGTCAAGTTAATATGTTGGACGGAGAATCCTGAGAGACCACAATACTCTATATACTATAGAGCTATTTGTGGTCTCTTTTTCGTCTAAATGATCACATATATTGAAAACAAATGAAGGAGTGGTCCAATGTTTTCTAGTTTAAGACGAAATGAAATTAAAACGAAAATGATGAATGAATCGCTTGATTTACTTGTGATCGGTGGAGGAATTACCGGTGCAGGAATCGCACTTGATGCCGTCACAAGAGGGATGAAGGTTGCTCTTTTAGATATGCAGGATTTTGCTGCAGGCACATCCAGCAGGTCTACGAAACTCGTTCACGGTGGACTTCGCTACTTAAAGCAGTTTGAAATTGGTGTCGTTGCCGAAACAGGAAAAGAACGTGCCATTGTCTATGAAAATGGTCCGCATGTCACTACACCAGAATGGATGATGCTTCCGTTTTATAAAGGAGGTACGTTTGGTCCATTCACGACCAATATCGGTTTACGTGTATATGACTTTCTTGCCGGAGTAAAAAAGGCAGAACGGAGAAAAATGTTCACCGCAGAAGAAGCGATGGAACGTGAACCATTATTAAACTCGGAAAATCTTAAAGGTGCCGGTTACTATGTCGAATACAAGACAGACGATGCGAGACTGACGATTGAAGTAATGAAAAAAGCTGTTGAAAATGGCGCGCTCGCATTAAATCATATGAAGGTCGTTAACTTGATTTATGAAAATAAGAAAGTTGTTGGTGTGGAAGTGGAAGATCGTACCGATGGTTCCATTCACCAGATTTTTGCAAAGAAAATCGTCAATGCAACAGGTCCTTGGGTGGATACGTTACGTGAAATAGATCATTCCAAAAAAGGAAAGTATTTGCATTTAACAAAAGGGATTCATCTCGTATTTGATGGCAAACGATTCCCGCTAAAACAAGCAATATACTTTGATACGCCGGATGGACGAATGCTGTTTGCGATTCCGCGGGACGGAAAAACATATGTGGGTACAACCGATACCGTTTATGAAGGCGATATTACGAATCCGAAAATGACGATAGAGGACCGGGATTATGTTCTGAAGGCCATTGATTATATGTTTCCGCAAGTGAATATCAAGCCTGAGGATGTCGAGTCAAGCTGGGCTGGATTACGTCCGCTTATCCATGAAGAAGGAAAAAAACCTTCAGAGATTTCCCGTAAAGATGAAATATTTGTATCCGAATCTGGGCTCATCTCCATTGCAGGAGGAAAGCTGACTGGTTACCGGAAAATGGCGGAAAGTATTGTTGATCTGGTTGGAAAACAGTTCCAAGAGGAAGAAGGTAAATTATTCTCGTCCGCACAAACGAAAGAATTGCGTATCTCAGGTGGAGATGTTGGCGGATCAAAAGGTTTTGCGAACTATATCAAGGAAAAGGTTGCAGAGGGCAAGCGGCTAGGTATGGAAGAAGAGCAAGCTAGAAGTCTTGTAAAAAGATATGGTTCCAATATCGATGTGATTTTTGAACTGTATCAACAAGCGAAATCCGAAGCTCAAACTGAAAATCTCGATCCAATCGTATTAACTGTTCTTCGTTATTCGCTAGAGTACGAATTAGCTTATAAGCCAGTCGACTTTTTCATTCGCCGGACAGGGGCAATGTTCTTTGATATTCATTGGGTCAGGGAGCATAAAGAACAAGTGATAGATTATATGGCGGAAGCGTTACAATGGTCCAACGAACAGAAGGAAGAATATACGAAAGAATTAGAGCAGTTGATGAAAGAAGCGACACATCCGGTGGCATAGCGACGAGAATATTTAGACAGCCCTGCAGGTTATAGACTGCAGGGCTTTCGTGTTGAGGGGGTAGTTTTGGGGATAGCGCAGGAACGCTGCCATTTATGATTCGATTCAAGGAGACAGTCCCCCCCTAGGTTGATTTCCCTAATTTCCTCTAAAAAAGTAAACAATTTCCCTACTTTTATCCTGTTATTATTTACAAGATTCGAGCAATTTTTTAACACCCCTTTGCTAGTATGGAAGATAGATAGACTATGTAAAGGGGAGGGGTTCTTTTGAATCGAAAATGGGTTAGCGGTTTATTAGTGGGGTTGGTTGCATTTTCAACGATTCTTCCAGCAGTGCAAGCAGAAGGAAATCCGGTATCGGAAGCACGTTCCGCGTCATCCAATAAAGCAGAACCAATGGTCACAGTTGGAGAAGCCGGGGAGACGCTGTTAGTAAATGAGAATTCTGTAAAGATTGGACCGGGGATTGAACTATCTCAATTTGAACGGTTTGATGCTCGGGGTTGGTTGAATGGAGAAGTGATGACGGTCGATCTTTCTCATGAGGCAGTTTCTACAGACTTGCTTTTTCCAGGAGTAATCTCCAGCGCCAAGCCGCTTTCGGAAATGGCGCAACAAGCCGGTGCAGTTGGTGGAGTGAATGGGGACTTCTTTGATATTAATAATACAAAGGCACCATCAGGCACAATGATACAAAATGGTGAGTTGTTAAAAGGGCCACAGGGATCACATAATCTAACGGCCGGTGTCGATGAGCAAGGAATAGGCAAAATATCCAATATTTTTCTGGAAGGGAACATTCAACTTCCGAGTGGGGAATATAAGCTTGATGCGTTGAACCAGTCCGGTATTCCGGCAAACGGTATTGGACTTTATACATCGGTTTGGGGACAAGCGCAACGAGCTGTTAGTGGAAGCAATGTTTATGAAGTTGTAGTGCGTGATGGTGAAGTGATCGCTGTTTCTGATCAAGTTGGCAGTGGTTCTATTGAAGAGGACACGTTCATCTTTGTCGGAAATGGGACAGGAGCAAATATATTAAAAGAACTTTCTATTGGGGATCCGGTAGATGTGAGTTATGCGCCAAAAATTGACGGAGAAAACCTCATGAAGTTTGCCATTGGTGGAAATGTTAAATTGGTGGAGAATGGACAAGTTCCCGCAAATTTAGATGACAGCACCACTGCTCCGAGAACTGCAGTCGGTTTTTCAGAAGATGGGAAAACGATGATTTTGACAGTGGTAGATGGCCGTCAAGTGGACAGTCGTGGAATGACTTTCAAAGAATTGGGTGAATTAATGAAGGAATATGGTGCTCATCAGGCGCTAAATATTGATGGCGGCGGATCGACTACGATGGTCGCACGTGCACCAGGTAAGGCGGATGCAGAAGTAGTCAATCAGCCATCTGACGGAATGGAGCGTTCTGTCCCGAACGGAATTGGCATTTTTGCGGAAGCTGGAAGTGGGGAACTAGCAAACTTTTCTGTGGACACGGTAAGGCAAGATGAGAAAAGTACGCGCATCTTCCCGGGCTTAAGCAGAAGTTTTGTAGGTCTGGGGCATGATGAAAACTACTTTCCTGTAGATGTAGAAGGAATCAAGTGGCAAGCGATACCAGGAAAGGTTGGTTCATTTGATGAGCAAGGCGTTTTTTATGCTGAAAAGTCAGGGTCAGCTGTAGCTCGAGCGCAAATCAAATCAGTAAAAGGGACAAAGGAAATTACAGTTCTTGGTGAATTGGACCGGATAGAAAGCAGCCAATCCTACCTCGGTCTTGAAATGGGCCGTACGACAACTTTTTCAGTGACAGGTTATGATAAAAATGGCTACTCCGCACCAATTGAAACTCGTGATATCGAATTGGATTATGATGAGGCTGTAATTTCTTTAGATGAGAATCAAGATGGAAGCTATACGGTCACCCCTTTACAAGACGGCGGATCGACAACAATCAAGATCAAGGTGCACGACCAAATGACGAACCTGCCTGTTACCGTAGGCCTCTCGACAGTGGAAATTTCTGATTTTGAAGATGACTCCGGCTGGTCGGTTACGAAATTTCCGGCAGAGGTTGGAGCTTCGATGGATATCGTGGAAGGAAGAACCGGCAATGGCTTACAAGTAAACTATGATTTTTCAACAACAACAGCGACGCGTGCTGCTTATTTACAAGCATCACCAAGAATCGAACTTCCCGGTGATGTACAAAAAATCGGTGTATGGGTGCACGGGGATGGAAATGGTGCATGGCTGCGCACGGTCATCGAGGATGCAGCAGGCACAAATTATACATTAACGTTAGCAGACCAAATCAATTGGTCGGGGTGGAGATATGTGGAAACCACCTTACCAGAAGGAATCCAGTATCCTGTCAAGCTCTGGCGGATTTATCCAGTAGAAACAAATCGAGATAATCAATATACGGGGCAGCTCATTTTTGATGACTTGACCGTAAAGGTACCTCCAGCTATTGAAGGTTCCGAAGAAGATAGCAAGACGGAAGATCCAATCATTATTAAAAACGGTGAAATAGAAGAAGACCGTTGGAAATTCGCGGTTTTATCGGATACTCAATTTGTCGCAGCATCACCGAACAGTCAACAAGTGCAAATGGCTCGGAAGTCGTTACAGCAAATTGTCGCTGCAGACCCAGAATTCCTTGTAATTAATGGAGATTTAGTCGATACAGCTTGGGAAGAAGACTTCACTTTTGCTAAGCAAATATTGGAAGAGGAAGTCGGAGATGCTTTCCCAATATATTATATTCCTGGAAACCATGAAATTACTGGCAGTGGTTCATTAGACAACTTTTTAAAGGAATTTGGAGAGAATCGATATGACTTTGACCATAACGGAACGCGATTTATTTTATTAGATTCTTCAACTGGAAGTTTCCGGACAAGTGATTTTGATCAGTTGATTGAATTGAGAGAATCATTGATTGAGGCAGCAAGCAATCCTCAAATTAATAATGTTGTCGTCGTTGGGCACCATCCGACACGAGATCCTTTACCGACGAAAAATAGTCAGTTAGCAGATGTAAAAGAAGCGGAATTGATTGAGAATTGGTTAACAGAATTCCGTGAGACTTCAAAAGGCAAAGGTGCTATGTATATTAGTGGACATGCACATACCGTTCATATGGAACGGGTAGAAGGTGTACCGTATATGGTGACTGGCTCAGCTGGGAAGGCTCCATATGGTTCGCCTCAGGATGGTGGATTCTATTCATGGACCATGTTTGGCATCGATCCAACTCCTATACCTGACCGGGCATTTGGACCGGAACGTGCAGCTGAAAATAGTAAGGTAGCAGGGAAAGAGTGGGTTCAAGCTGAAGTTAGACCAATTTTAGAATCGATTACTGTCCATGCTCCTGAAACGGTTACGATTGGTGAAACTGTCGAAGTTTCTGCCGAAGGACACCAAGCAGGAAATCTAAACTTCCCACTACGTTACCCGGCATCCGCTAAATGGGAAGGCAGTGACAATGTATTCATCGGAACCGGTGACGCATTGGAACGTGCGAAAAAATCCAATAAGTATGCAGCAGTATTCAATCCAGAGACTGGTGAATTGACAGCAATTCATAGTGGCAAGATTTCACTGAAAGTGATATCTAACTTTGAGGAGGCTGTGGCAGAAGTGGTTGTTCAATAGTGGCTTATTGCTGTAGAATATGTAAGAAGCCCTACAGGCTAAAGGTCTGCAGGGCTTTTATTTTATATGTGTTAAGATTTCGTTGCGGTCTGCTTATCCGACACACCAAGCACATCAAGCAGGAAAACAAACACCGGGATCCCGATGATCAAGCCCCAAACGCCGAAGAAATGCTGGGAAAAGATCAGGACGATGAATGTATAAAAGACTGGTAAATTTGTTTTCGATGACATCAGTTTAGGATTGAGGATGTATGCCTCCACCGCATGAATTACCATGATTCCGACAAGCAAGTAAAATACCGTCAGGAAACCGCCGATTGTAAAGGCGATCAATGATAAAGGAATCAGTGAAATAATAACCCCAGCGACTGGAATCAGTCCCAGGAAAAACACCATAAATGACAATGCGAAAATTTGCGGAAAACCGAGCAACAGCAAAATAATCGCTGTCAAGAATGTATTGATAAGTGCAATCATGAATTGTGCTTCAATAACTTTACCGAATGTGCGTGAGAACTTACTGCCAAAATATTCGATTTCATAATAAAACGGAGCAACTTTACTACTCTTGAATTGATTCGTGAATTGAATCAAGCGTGGTTTTTCGATTAGGAAAAACAAGCTTAGTATGAGAGCAATCAATACTTGCACGCTGAAGTTGCTGATATCGCTTAATGATTTAAGCAAGAAGGTAAAGCCATCTTGCAAGTAAGTCGTAACCTCGTTGCTGGTAATGATCGTTTCAATGTAACGGAAGATTGGATGATCATAAGAATCGGTGGAGAAGTTTGAAATATGCTTGATAAGCTGGCTGATCTCCATTGTTATAATTGGTAAGTATCTGACAACCCCAACCGTCAACAAGCTGACGATAAGCGTGTACAGCAGTAAGATAAGCAACGTACGATGAATTTTGACGCGTTTCAGGGTAAACTTGACGAGCCCATTCATTAAAAATGAAAAAATAAAGGTTAAGAGTATGATATTCATCATGCTCCTCATACTGAAAAGAATCAGGATGATCAAGGCAAAAATAATGACTCGTCTAACCTCTCTTTTCCTAAAAAAGTCGATAATTGATTCCATATGCAAGTTCCCCTCGTATTCCGATTAAAAGAATGATTTTTATTTTTTTATCTTATATTCTAGTATCCACTTTTATGGATGAAAATACAAGAAAGGAATCCGGGGTTTGATGCTTGGGGGATCTATTTTTTAAAAAAAATCTAACCGGATAAGTAGTAACCGACCCACATTTCTACTAGATTCCTCAGTATAATGATTTCCAGCCAATAGGAGGAATATCTTATAGACTGGCCTATTCCCCGCGGAATACAGGCTTTCTTTTCTCAGTAAAGGCCCGAACCCCTTCTTGAGCATCTTTTGTTCCAAAACATTGTTTAATAAAAGCATACTCCTGCTTTAGAATCGTGGTCAGATCCAAGTCAGGGCTTGCAGCTAGCAATCTTTTGGATAACGTTATTGCTATCGGTGGTCCTGCTGCTATTTCCTTGGCAACATTCATCACCTGTTCGAGGAACTCATGATGGGGGAATATTTCGTTGACCAATCCGACTCGTTCTGCTTCATCCGGATATATGTCCCGACCGGTTAGAATTAATTCCGCAGCCTTAGCTTGTCCAACCAATCGTGGCAAGAAATAAGTTGTCCCCGCATCAGGACTGAGACCGCGACGGATGTATCCAGTTGTTATCTTTGTATCAGCGGACATGAAGCGAAGATCACAAGCTAAGGCTAGCGCGAGGCCCGCACCGGCAGCAATGCCATTTATTGCAGCAATCACTGGCTTATCACAGTGAACGATTCCTAATGCTTGATGGCCAACCCAGCCTAAATCATCCAATTTTTGATAACGAGATGAAGTGTCTGCTTTCCTTTTCGCATAATCGTTCAAATCAAGACCCGCACAAAATCCTCGTCCGCTACCGGTAATGACAATGACACGGACTTCATCATCTGCAGAAGCCTCGGAAATGGCCTGGATAATTTCATTACTAAGTGTTTCATTTATAGCGTTTAAACGTTCAGGTCTGTTCAGTGTTAATGTACGGACGCCATCTTTTGTCTCAACCATAATATGTTCCATTCATCATTCCTCCTAATAGTTCAGAAATAGTTTGTTGTTAACCTGAAGAATATTCATTCACGTTTCTTTAAAGCTTTTTTCTATGGATAAAATCTAATTTGATGTAGATTGTTCTCTCTAAGGTGGAATTTATAATAGAGGTCATTTAAGGGTGTATCGTATTCCAGGTGACTAGTAGATTTAGGTGAGAGTCATTATTCCTGTAATTTTTCAATACCTAGATATACAGAATTCAACAGTTTTAAATAATCTGTAGATAAATCTTTCGCTGGGGTTTCAAAGTCTTCATTAATCCAACTTACAATCAAGCCAAACGTGCCGTAAGCCCAAAGAATGACGGCAGAATCCGTGTAGTTCGTACATAAGTTATTAAAGAGAGGATGTTCATTCTTCTTTAATTCATTAATTATCGTATCGACAAATTTGTTCATAAAGCCTGGAATGGATTCAGGTTTATTCCAAAGTTTATACAAGTTTTTATGTCTTAAAATGTGTTCAAAGATTGTAATTTCTTGTAGTTGCAACTCTTGAGGTGGCTTTAATATAAAGGATATCGTCCGAGAAAAATCTAATAAGGTCTCCCTAATAATCTCATCTACTAATTCTTCCTTATAATTGTAGTAATTGTAAAAAGTAGTTCGGTTAAAATCTGCATGATCTACGATATCTTTTACGGTAACTTTTTCATATGGCTTTTCTTCAAGCAACTCGATAAAAGAATTCTTTAAGCTATTTTTAGTTCGTCTCACCCTTCGACTTTCAATACTGTGGACCATTACCATGGAAAATCACCTTTCTTTTTGTTTTTTTCAACAGTTTTGGGAGAACTGTTGTATCTGGCAACAAAACATAGAAAATTAATGATTGATGTATCATCCAATGGGGTCTAAGATTAGTATTTAATAAAGCCTTTCTGAGTTGACTTCATCATTTCTTTGTTTCTATTTTACATCAAACTACAAATGAAAGCGATTACATTCAATCGACAATTTTCTCGTCTAGTAAACTCAGAAATTAGAACACTAAGGTAAAAAGATCAATGATGTTTGATAGAAAGGCCTCTCAATAAATGAAAAGGAGTGAGCTGTAAGCGCGAGAAAGTATCGTTACAAACCGTTCCATCAAGGGAAATTTATTGTTTCCCTATATGAGAAGAGTTGAAAAGGAAGTTCTATAGGAGACAGCTGTGAATATACTAATTTTAACCTTTCACTAAGACATAAAGATACTGATTGGTCAGTATGTAGCTGATTCATGTAACGAAAATACTAGTTAGTCAGTATGTACGCTGGATGATGTATTGAGGATACTGATTAGTTAGTATGCAAAGAAAGATCGCGTTTAATAAATACTGATTGGTTAGTATGTACAGCGGGTTCATTTCTAAAAGATACTAATCAGTCAGTATGTATCGGGGTAGTACTAATTTTTCTAATAGGTTAGTTCAATTTATTAAAAATATATAAGTCTAAGGAGATGAGAGGTATGGATTTCAGCTTATCAGATGAGCAACGGATGGTGCAAAAAACAGTAAGGGATTTTGTTAATAAGGAATTAATTCCACTTGAACAGGAAGTATTGAAAAATGAAAGGGAAGGAAGACCCGGAATTGCAAGGGAAAAAATTAGAGAGTTACAAAATAAAGCGAAAGATATTGGTTTCTGGGGAATAAATACGCCTGAAGAATATGGTGGAGCCAATTTAGGTCCGATGATGGCTGCATTAATTGCAATGGAGATGGGACGTACTTTTGTGCCGTTCAATTTTGGCGGATCAGCAGATAACATTTTATATGAGGGCACGGAAGAGCAAAAGGAGAAATATTTACTCCCAGTGATTAATGGTGAAAAGCGGTCCTGCTTTGCAATTACTGAACCTGATGCGGGGTCGGATGCTCGAGCGATTAAAATGCCAGCTGTGAAAGATGGGGACCACTGGGTGCTTAATGGAGAAAAGGTGTTTATCACGGGTGGAAATGAAGCAGATTTTGCAATGGTCTTTGCAGTAACGGATAAAGAAAAGGGTGCGAACGGCGGTGTAACCTGTTTCTTGGTTGATCGTGATATGGGCTGGCGCTCTGAATATATCCATACGATGGGAGAATGGGGACCGGCGACATTAGTTTTTGAAAATGTACGTGTACCGGAGGAAAATGTATTAGGTGAAGTTGGACATGGATTTAGATTGGGAATGAAATGGATTGGTCAAGGAAGATATATGATTCCAGCAGGAGCAATTGGTGCAGCGGAAAGATTGCTTCAAATGGCGATTGAGTATGCCAAAACAAGACAGACTTTCGGAAAGCCTATCGCTGAAAGGCAAGCTATCCAGTGGATGATCGCAGATTCAGCGGTGGAAATAGAGGCAGCAAAATGGATTGTTTTACGTGCTGCATGGATGGCGGAAAATGGGATGGATGCTCGACACCAGTCTTCGATGGCGAAGCTGCATGGGGCAGTTATGGCGAATGAAGTAGTGGATCGTGTGTTACAAATTCATGGTGGAATGGGCTATACAAAGGAATTACCGATTGAACGTTGGTACCGGGAATTGAGACTTACTCGTATTTTTGAGGGAACCGATGAGATTCAGCGTCGTACGATTGCTAGAAACCTATTAAAAGGACATGTAAAAGTAGGGGAATTACTATAGTCTTAGTCACGAATACTAATGATTACTAGTTTAATAAGTTCTCATGGCTTCAGGATACTGAATACTCAGTATGAAGGTGGGGTGTATGAATGAAAACAGAAAGAATTGCAGCAATCGTAGGAGTTGCAGAATCAGATCTCGGTAAAGTTTCTAATAAAAATGTTTTGCAGCTTCAAGCTCAAGCGGCAAAGGCTGCTTTGGATGAAGCGGGTTTAACTAAAGATGATGTCGATGCATTGTTTACTGCAGGAAATTGGACTTGGGCTCCTAATTTAATGTTAGCAGAGTATCTCGGCATCGAGACGAAATATTCGGATTCCACGAACATAGGTGGTTCATCATTTGAGTCGCATGTAGGACATGCGATGGCAGGGATTCAAGCAGGATTATTCGAAGTTGCATTGATTACTTATGGGAGTACGAACCGCACGAGTCCTACGAGAAACACATATAGTGCTCCTTTAACTGGCCAGTATGAGCAACCATATGGTTTACCGGGAACGGTTGGATCCTATGCTTTAGCAGCGATGCGTCACATGCATCAGTATGGAACGACTTCAGAACAATTGGCTGAAGTCGCTGTTGCTACAAGAAAATGGGCGACATTAAATGAGAGGGCTTACAAGAGGGAGCCTATCGATATCTCAGATGTCCTAAATTCTCGGATGATTGCTGAGCCTCTCCATTTATTGGATTGTTGTTTAGTGACTGATGGAGGTGGTGCAGTAGTTGTCGCATCAAAAGAGGTGGCAATGAGGACGAAAAAGCGTCCGGTTTGGATATTGGGACATGGAGAGGCGCACTCGCATAACACGATCACGAACATGCCTGATTTAACTGTGACGAGCGCCCGTGAATCGGGAGAACGAGCATTTCAAATGGCGGGAATTTCTCGGGATGAGATTGATGTCGCAGAAATTTATGATTCATTTACGATAACGGTCTTGTTGACTTTGGAAGCATTAGGTTTTTGTGAACCTGGTGAAGGTGGGCTGTTTGTAAGTGGTCAGCGGACAGCACCTGGAGGAGATTTTCCCATGAATACAAACGGTGGTGGATTGTCTTACTGCCATCCAGGTATGTATGGTATCTTCCTTCTCATTGAAGCGGTGCGGCAACTCAGACAGGAAAGTGAAGCACGACAAGTGAATGATGCAAAAATTGCTTTAGTACACGGTACTGGTGGAGTATTATCCTCAAGTTCCACGGTTATTTTAGGGAGGGATTAACATATGAATCTCCATATTCCCAAGCCCGTATACGATGAAGAATCGAAGCCTTTTTGGGAAGGTCTAAATAATGATGAATTACTCATACAGCAATGCCGTTCTTGCCATAAGAACATATTTTATCCGCGGTCCTTTTGCCCAAACTGCTTCTCTGAAGAAATCCAGTGGAAAAAAGCTAGTGGAAAGGGGAAAATCTATAGTTATACGGTTGTGCATCATGCATTCGGCCCATTTAAAGAAGAAACTCCATTTATCGTTGGAATAGTGGAGCTCGATGAGGGTGTAAGAATGCTGACACGGATTATTGGTGAGCGTAATCAAGTTCAGATTGATAAAGAAGTGACGGTCGTTTTCCAAAGAATAAGTGAAGACTTCACACTGCCGTATTTTATGTTAAGTAATGCAAATTGAATAATAAAATCTAATCCGATCATTCATAGATATGGTTTTGTCATTTAGATAGAACGGAGGAAGCTGTCGTTCTTTCGTTCTATCCCTCAAATTATTGGGCAGCGAAAGTAGATGAAGTGTAATGATGGATAAAAAGGTTTTTTTTTTACTAGGATTCATTATGTTTTTGACCATGACTGGTTATGGGATTGTTCTCCCTACATTACCTTTTATCGCCGATGATATAGGATTAACCTCTTTTGAAATGGGGTCCCTCATAACCGGCTGGGCAGTTTCTCAATTAATTACTGCCCCAATATGGGGGCGCTTTGCAGATAAATTGGGCAGGAAGCCTGTTTTGATTTTTGGATTGTTTGGTTTTGGGGTGGCTTTTCTTATTTTAATACTAGCCCAAAGCTATTGGCAATTGCTGGTTGCCCGGATTATTGGGGCTGCTTTAAGTTCTGGAACACACCCAGCTGTGTTTTCTATGGTAGCTGATTTTTCAACTCCGAAGAACCGAAATCTTTCCATGGCACAGATGGGCGCATTAAATGGCCTGGGGTTCCTATGTGGTCCGGCTATCGGTGGTCTATTTACGCCATTTGGGATTATGGTCCCCTTTATCGTTGCGGGCAGCTTAGCGTTAATCACGATACCTCTAGCGTGGATTTTTATTAGAGAGCCGATGGAGAAAGAAACTCAACTGGACGAAGAGGAACATCCATCGTTTTGGCGTTCGATCTCCATGGTGGCAAGAACCGGTTATTGGGATTTATATACGATTACGCTTGGTTTATCTATCGCTGCATCTAGTTTTTACGGATTACTAGGATATTTTATGATAGCACGGTACGATGCGAGTGCATTATATGTGAGTTTGGCTTTTAGTGCACAGGCAGGAACATCCGTTACCGTTCAACTATTTCTTCTAAAAAAACTGTATGCAGTCTTCGATGAAGAGAAATTAACCAAGATTGGCTTAAGCATTGTAACGATTGGATTTATCGCGATTGCTACAGCACCTGTTCCTTGGATGGTTATTTTTGGTTGTATTCTGACTGGATTCGGGCAGTCGTGTGTGAGACCAACAGTGATTTCACTCCTATCCAAGCGGGGGGAAATGGGGCAAGGAATCACCATGGGGCTGCAGCAGTCTATGGATAGTCTAGGGAGAATCATAGGTCCACTCTGGGGTGGGTGGATTTTTGTGTATCTTGTACCAGGACCGTTTATGACATCCGCTTTAATCACTTTCTTATTATTGGTCATGGTGTTGGTGAATTCAGGAAGACAAGTCCATTTACCAAGTGTGGGAAAAGAAAGATCTCGCATGTAGGGTGAGCGAGCCACTTAGATAATTACCAACTAAATAGACGGAAAATATAAATTATTCAATGTGTTGATTGTTGAAGAATTAGAAGTCGTTCGGTAATAAAGTTTTGTGGAGGGATACCATGCTTCTTACACAGTTATTAGAAGAGAATATTAAATCTTTCGGTGAGTACTCACTTCTCTATTATGGGGATAAATCGTATACGAATATCGAAACGAGGAATATCTCAAAAAAATTTTCGGCTTTAATTAGTGGGTTGGGGATAGCTGAAGGGGATCGAGTACTCGTTTGTATGCCAAACTGTCCAGAAGTAATCTTTTCCTATCAAGGTATTTTACGATCTGGATCAGTAGTTGTACCTGTCATGTATCTATTACATGAAAAGGAAATCAATTTTATTCTAGAAAACTCAGAAGCAAAAGCAGTAATCACTTCCTCACATCATCTTAGCAAAATACTAAGGGCCACGGATGGATTAAAAGAAAAGCCAAAAGTGATTTGCGTAGATAGTCCGAAAGTAGAAGATTTGATTCACAACCATGATGTAGAAATTATTGAATGTGAAAAAGTCCTTTCAAAAATAGATGTAACGAAAGAGCGGAGTCCTTTATTGGAAGAAGAGGATATGGCAGTTATTTTATATACTTCTGGGACGACTGGACAACCAAAAGGAGTAATCCTCACACACAAAAACTTATACTCGAACACTTCCAACGGTTTATCGCTCAGAGATAAGGATGAAGAACGAGGAACCACATTAGGTGTTTTGCCGTTGGCCCATATCTACGGATTCGGGGTCATGAATGGTATCTTGATGCAAGGTAACTCTGTCGTTATTTTTTCTAAATTTGATGCGGAGGAAGTATTTCAGGCGATTGAGAAATACAAGGTTAAATCTTTTGCGGGTGTACCGGCTATGGTCTATGCGATGGTGTATGACCCGAACGCTGATAAATATGATTTATCTTCTCTAGAGACGGTCGGTTCTGGCTCAGCGGCACTGCCGGTAAGTTTACGGAAGAAATTCATTGAAAAGTTTAATGCTGAAGTGCGTGATGCCTATGGTTTATCAGAAGCATCACCAGGGGTTGCCACACAACGGAATGATATGCCGATCAAGGAAGGGTCTGTAGGTCTTCCGATGCCAGGTGTCAAGATTAAAATAGCTGACGAAAATGGCGACGAGTTACCTGTAGGAGAAGTTGGAGAGTTATTAATCCAAGGTGACAATGTTACTCAAGGTTATTTTCGTAATGAAGAAGCTACAAGGGAAGCGTTTAAAGATGGCTGGCTATGTACTGGAGATATGGCCAGGGTGGATGAAGATGGATATTTATACATCGTCGACCGCAAAAAGGATTTAATCATTCGTGGGGGGTTCAATATCTATCCTCGAGACTTGGAAGAACTGCTTGCAAAACATGAAGCGGTCCTAGAAGTGGCTGTCATTGGCGTTCCATCTGAGAGAATGGGCGAGGAAATCCTAGCTTGCGTCGTTAAGAAGGAAGATGTCGAAGTAACGGAACAAGAATTATTAGAGTATTGTCAAATACACGTGGCTAAATACAAATCTCCAAGACAAATTGTCTTCATCAAAGAACTGCCAAGGAATGGTGTTGGGAAGATACTAAAGATGCGACTAAAGGATATGTACCGGGATCATCAATTTCAAAATTGACAAAAGCAACGGTTCTATTTGAAGGAGGAAGAGAATTTGGTAAACACTAAAACTCCATTGTTGCAGGTTGAAAAAATGACGACAGTCTTTCAAACAAGAAAAGGGACTGTTGAGGCAGTGAATGATATTTCCTTCAGTATAACTAAAGGGGAAACAGTTGCTATTGTTGGCGAATCTGGTTCTGGAAAAAGTGTTTCTGCCTTATCCATACTAAAATTATTGGAAAGTAACGGAAAGGTTTCATCAGGAGCAATCCTGTTTAATGATTTGAACCTTGCTGAGTTAAGTAATGAGGAAATAAGAAAAATCCGTGGGAAGGACATTGCAATGGTCTTCCAAGATCCAATGTCCTGTTTGGACCCGGTATATACCATAGGAGATCAAATTATCGAGACCATTAAGATTCATGAAGATTTATCGAAAAAAGAATATGTGGAGCGAGCAATAGAGCTTTTACGACTTGTGGGTCTGCCAGATCCTGAAAACAGAATACACACATACCCTCATCAATTATCAGGAGGGCAGAGACAAAGGGTAATGATTGCCATTGCACTCGCTTGTAGACCCTCATTAATTATCGCGGATGAACCGACGACGGCTTTAGATGTAACGGTTCAAGCGCAAATCATGGAACTATTAAAAGATCTACAATCAAAATTTGAAACTTCCATTCTGTTGGTGACACATGACTTAGGCGTCGTCGCTGAAATGGCAGATAGGGTTGTTGTTGTTTATGCTGGCCAGGTTGTAGAACAATCGAGTGTGATTGAATTATTTGAGAATCCGCAGCATCCTTATACGGAAGCTCTCATGAGGAGTATTCCGAGGATCGAAACTGACCGTAATCAGCGACTGCAGACAATCAAAGGTAATGTCCCAAGTTTAGATGATACTCCGACCGGATGCAGATTCCATCCCCGTTGCCAGTTCGCGACAGAAAAGTGTCGTGTGGAGGAGCCTCCAATATTTCAGGTTGCTGATAATCGGATCAGTAAGTGTTGGCTTGTCGACCCTGATTCTGACATAGAAATATCATACCCTAGCGCTACCAAGGAAAAAATAGATGAAGATGTTTATATCGATGTATCTAATCGATTAGAAGAAAAGGAATTATTATTGGATGTCAAAGGACTCAAAAAGCACTTCCCGATTACAAAGGGCATATTATCCAGAACGGTTGGCCATGTCCAAGCTGTGGACGGTGTCTCCTTTCATATCCGTCAGGGTGAAACGTTAGGGCTAGTAGGAGAATCTGGATGTGGGAAATCTACGGTCGGAAGATTAATTACAGGTCTGATTGATTCCACCGACGGAGAAGTCAGCTTTGATGGCAATGATTTAATAAGCAGTAATCGTAAAACCATGAAAGATTTAAGGAAACGAATGCAATTTGTATTCCAAGACCCTTATAGTTCATTAAATCCTCGCATGACTGTACTTGATATTATCGGAGAGCCCTTAGAAGTGCATGGACTGGCCAAGGGATTAGATAAGCAAGAAAGAGTAGGGGAATTATTGGAAACGGTTGGATTATCCAAAAATGATATGAATAAATTTCCACACCAATTCTCAGGTGGACAGCTACAACGGATCGGAATAGCTCGTGCCTTAGCTACAGAACCAGATCTGCTTATCTGTGATGAAGCGGTTTCCGCATTAGATGTGTCGGTGCAGGCGCAGATTCTAAATCTGCTGAAAGATTTACAGAAGAAAATGGGGCTTTCCTATTTGTTTATTTCTCACGACTTAAATGTAGTGAAATATATTTCTGACCGGATAGCGGTTATGTATATGGGAGAAATAGTGGAAGTCACAGATTCCGAGACGCTTTTTGAGAATCCAATGCACCCTTATTCCAAAGCTCTGATTTCTGCAGTGCCGATACCAAATCCTACGATAGTGCCTGAAAGAATTATATTGGAAGGTGAAGTACCGAGCCCATCCAATCCGCCTAGTGGCTGCAAATTCCATACACGTTGCCCAATGGCGACGGAATTTTGTAAGCAACAGAAACCTGTACTTAGAGAACTATCATCAGGTCATATCGTATCATGCCATCTGTTCGGAGAGGGGGAAGAGAAGTGGGGGAATATATTGTAAGGAGATTAATATACGGTGTTCTCGTTCTATTCATCATGGTAACCTTTGTTTTTGTTGTGATGCGAGCAGTTCCAGGTGATGTAGTCACACTCCAATTGGCAGATTCAGGTGCAACAGAGGAACAAATCCAAGCTTTAGAGACTGAGTTAGGTCTGGATAAAAGTATGATAGCCCAGCTGGGTGACTGGTTGACAGGAGCATTTCAGGGAGACCTGGGAAATTCCTTATGGTCGGGGTTGCCAGTAACAGAAATCATTGGTGATAGACTCCCTGTTACTTTACAGTTATCGCTCATGTCAATCGTACTAGCGATTTTAATCGGGATACCTGTTGGTGTTATCTCTGCTGTGAAGCATAATACGTTTATTGACCATCTGTTACGCATTACTTCAGTTGGTGGTTTATCGATTCCAAACTTTTGGTTAGGGTTGATCTTGCTGACTGGCTTTGCTTTGGTCTTCAATTGGATTCCTCCTTTGGGTTATCAATCATTTATTGAGAATCCGGTTGTGAATGTACAACAAATGATACTACCAGCGATTTGTCTAGCGATCACGCTGAGTGCCAGTATTGTTCGAATGACCCGCTCTGCAGTACTGGAAGTTTTACATTCTGATTTTATCAGAACCATCCGCTCAAAAGGCGCAAAAGAGCGGGTCGTGATTTATAAGCATGCACTTAGAAATTCCCTAGTCTCTGTCATTACATTAATTGGCCTTCAGGTAGGTTATCTACTTGGAGGAACAGTTGTATTAGAGTCGATATTTTCCCTTCCAGGTTTAGGCAGTCTTATCTTTGAAACGGTCTCCGCAAGAGACTATCCTGTTGTTCAGGCTTCTGTACTCATCTTTGGAGCGATGTTCTTGCTAGTTAACTTGTTTGTGGATGTGATGTATGGCTGGGTGGACCCGAGAATAAGAAACAGTTGACGGAGGTTGATTGACCAACCATAGAAAGGAAGTGATTCAATGTCCCAAGTACAAATAGAATCTGAGATTCCGATAAAAAAGCATCTTGCAACAAGAACAAGACTTTTAAGAGTTAAAAATCAATGTATCCGATTTATTTCCATGCAAAAGATAGGAGTGATCTCCGCTTTATTTATATTGCTCGTTATTGCTGTTGCTATTTTAGCTCCTGTCATTGCGCCTTATGATCCGGTTGCTCAAAATAGAGAAGCTTTTTTGTCAGCTCCTACGATGCAGCACTTGATGGGAACGGATGATTTAGGGAGAGATGTATTTAGTCGAATTATCTATGGAGCTAGAATTTCTTTACTGGTTGGTTTTGCTACGGTTATCATTTCCATCATCTTAGGAACAATCATTGGGATGATTTCCGGTTTCTTTGGTGGAATTGTAGATATGGTTATTCAAAGGATTATGGATTCCATCATGGCAATTCCAGCATTAATATTAGCTCTGTTTATTGCAGCTTTACTTGGGCCGGCAGTTCAGAATGTGATTATTGCTCTAGTTATTATTGAGATCCCGCGTTTTGCTCGGATTGTCCGTGGGGAAATGATGCGGATTAGGGAAACGAATTATGTAGAGGCTTCACGCTCGGTAGGTGCAAATTCATTACGAATTATCATGAAGCATGGTTTACCAAATATGATGGCGCCAATTATCGTTATGGCAAGTTTGGCATTTGGGCAAACAATCATTGCGGAAGCATCCCTTAGCTTTCTTGGGATAGGGACGCCACCACCAAATTCATCTTGGGGATTGATGCTTAGCAACGCTAGTAGATATATGGAAAGTGCCCCTTGGCTTGTATTTTTTCCTGGTTTAGCTCTAAGTCTATTAGTATTAGCGTTTAATTTGTTGGGCGATGCATTGCGAGACTTCTTAGATCCAAAACTATCCTCATAGTCTTCGAATAAAAAAAATTAAAAATAAGGGGAGGGTATTGCATGTTTAAAATCAGAAATTTATCCGCTGTGGTTTTATTTGGATTTCTGTTGTTCTTCGTAAGTGCTTGTTCTTCTTCTGATTCTAGTACCGATAGTAATGCCAATTCTGAAGCAGAGTCAGCGAATGGGGAAGCAAACACTTCAGAGCCAAAATACGGCGGGACGTTTACAATGGTTACTCCAGCTGATCCCGATACATTGGATCCCCATCGTCAATCGTCCATTTATACACATCAAATGGCTGGATTTGTTTATAACAAATTAGTGACGTATGAAACAGGGCCTGACGTTGATTTCACGGATTATAATGTCGTTCCAGACCTTGCAGAAGACTGGGAGATATCTGAGGATGGAACAGTATATACCTTTTATCTGCGAGAAGCATATTGGCATGATAAGGAACCTGTAAACGGCCGCCAAGTGAATGCAGAAGATGTCGTTGCCACGATGGAGAGGATTATTGAACTGCCTGGGCATCAAGCCGCTCTTTTATCAGAGGTAGAGAGTATTGAAGCAGCAGATGACACTACCGTAGTTTTTACATTAAAACAGCCATTTGCTCCATTTCTAAATTTTATGGCCAATCATTTTATGTGGATTTTACCTAAAGAGGCGATAGATGGCGAAGTAGACTTGACAACAGATGCGATTGGGACGGGGCCATTTGTTTTGGAGAAGTGGGATGACAATGTTCAAGCGACGTATTCACGTAATCCGAATTTCTTTGAAGAAGGAAAACCTTATCTGGATGAATTGATATATAAAGTTGTACCTGACCAGGGTGCACGTATTGCAGCATTCCGGACGGAGCAAGCGGAAGTAATAGGTGGAATATCACCAGAAGAACTAGATACCTTGGTTAAAAGTAACCCAGACATAACCGTAAGAGAAGTATTGTTTCCTACGCAAGAACAAGTATATGTAAATATGGAAAGAGAGCCGTTCAATGATTTGCGGGTTCGTAAGGCGATTAGTATGGCAATTGATCGTCAATCGATGGTAGATAGCATCTATGGTGGTGGAGAAGTGAGTGGACCAGTAAATCCATCTTTAGGCAGCTGGGCATTACCATTAGAAGAAAGGGAAGCACTTCTACCATATGATCCAGAAGGGGCGAAAGAATTACTGGCAGAGGCTGGATTCCCTAATGGATTTGATACGACCTTAATTGTAACAGATGGATATGGTGAACAACTGGTTCGTGTTGCCCAATGGATTACCGAGGATTTGAGAAATGTCGGCATTAACGCAGAAATGGAAGTTGTCGAATATGCTACTTACTTTTCTGAGAGATGGCCAAAGGTTGATTATGATATCGGTGTAGGCTATCAAACGTATTTCCAAGAGCCTGATGAATGGTTGCGTACTCAAATGCATTCTCAAGGTGCACGTAATTGGTATAATACGAAAGATTCAGATCTAGATGAAATGCTGGATGACCAACGGATGATCTTAGATGAGAACGAGAGACTGGAAAAAGTACACGAGATTCAACGATATATACTAGAGAATGTCCTGAATCCAATTCCGGTATCGACTTACTATGTGATGACTCCGCACCAGCAGTATGTGAAAAATTACGAGCCTCATGCATCTTATGGTCATATTCATATGAAAAATGTATGGCTGGATAAGGAATAGTAGGTGATGTTTATCATTAATTTTCCATCTATTCAGTTTTCTTATGGTGACAGTTGGTTTTCTAACCTATAAAATAACTTCAAAAAAGGATTTGAATGAAACATGGTGCAGAGAATAGAGAAAATAGAGCTATCCACCAATTTTCCGATAGGTCCTGTAAATGTATATCTAGTATTTGGGGAAAAATTGACACTTATAGACGCAGGGATCCAAACAGAACAGGCATGGAATGAATTAATAGCTGGCCTTCGTTTGTTTGGCCTAACCGTACAAGATATTGAGCAGATTGTACTGACCCATCATCATAATGATCATATGGGACTTTTACAATGGATTTTAGAGAAGAATCCAGTTCCGGTTTATGCGCACAAAGATACGGAGACATACCTGGCAGACGAAGCCTATATGAAATGGAGTGGAGAGTTCTTTGACCGACTTTTTGTTGAGTTTGGTCTGACTGAAGAAGTGGCAGAGAAATGGGCTTATCGTAAACGCGACCGGGATGTATTGGCAGGTTTGAAGATAGAAAAGGGACTTCAAGAAGGGGATGGCATACCCGGTTTACCTGGCTGGGAAGTAATTGAAACAAAAGGCCATTCCCAAGACCATATCTCTTTGTACCATGCTGGAGAACAAATTTTCATATGCGGAGATCATGTCATTGATGATATCCATGTTGGAATTTTTCTAGATGCACCACTTCCTGGAGAACAGCGTGCTAAACCACTGATACAGTATATAGCGAATTTGAAAAAATGCCTTAAGCTTCCTATCAAGATAACCTACTCTGGTCATGGTCCTGACATTTATGACATCAGTCGCTTTATCCATGCTCAGTTTGAACGGACGGAATATCGTGTACAACGAGTGAAAAACGTATTGGAAAAAGGGAATGCAACCGGGCTCGATATTGTGAAGAAGATGTACCCAGAACGTTATAAAAAAGGATTGATTACATTTGTTTTTGAAATCATCAGTGTTCTGGACTTATTAATGGAACGTAATGAAATTTTTGCAGAGAAGCAGAACGGGGTATACGTATACAGTCTAATTTGATAGGTACAAATGTTTTCTCAAAACAATAAATCTATGAAGGGCTATAAGGTTATAGCGCATTCATTGAAGGAGGAAGTAGGATGGCGGATCGATTTAATGGAAGGATAGCTTTTATTACAGGAGGAAGTCGTGGTATAGGAAAAGCAATTACTGAACAATTTGCAGAAGAGGGTGCGAAAGTAGCAATCATCGATATTAATGAAGAGGCATTGCAGGAAACGGAAAGGGAATTCAAGGAAAAGGGCTATGACATTCTCGCTTTAAAGGCAAATGTGGTAGAAGCGGAAGAAGTGGAATCTGCAATCAGTGAGGTCGTGAATCAATTTGGTTCATTGGATATTTTGGTGAATAATGCTGGGATTATCCGAGACAATCTTCTATTTAAGATGACGGACAGTGACTGGCAACAAGTAATAGATGTGCACTTGAAGGGTGCATTTAATGCTAGTCGAGCAGCACAAAAATATATGGTGAAGAATAACTATGGAAGAATTATCAATATATCCTCGACGTCAGCTCTAGGTAATCGAGGGCAGGCTAATTATTCTACAGTGAAAGCAGGACTACAAGGCTTTACGAAAACACTGTCTATTGAACTTGGAAAATATGGGATTACAGCAAATGCCGTTGCCCCAGGCTTTATAGAGACGGAAATGACGAGGGCTACGGCAGAAAGGATTGGTGTCCCTTTTGATGACTTTGTAAAGGCCGGTGCAAGCAAAATCCCTGTTGGTCGGAGTGGAAAGCCAGCCGATATTGCGAATGCCGTTGCCTTTTTTGCCGATGAAAAATCATCCTTTGTCAGCGGGCAAGTGATTTTTGTAGCTGGAGGACCTAAAACATAAGGAAGGGAGAAGGAATTAGATGTACAAAGATTTAATTGGTAAAAGATCGGAAAGAGTGAAAAGTACGGTTGAAAGAGGGATGGTCAGACGTTTTGCTGAAGCTGTCGGCGATTTGAATCCTATTTATATAGATGAAGAGGTTGGTAGAAGGTCAAGATACGGAAGGAATATTGCGCCACCGACTTTCCCGCGTGTCCTAAGTTCCGGTGTTGTGGAAGGGTTGAACCTTCCTAAAAAAGGACTGATACATGGAGAGCAAAATTATCATTATAAACGTCCACTGTTCGTAGGGGAAGATATCTATTCCTATTCTGTAATTGAAGATTATTACGAAAAACAAGGAAGTAGTGGGTTAATGGGTTTCTTATCAACAAAACGATATGGTGAAAATGACAAGGGAGAAGTTATATTTACGGAAGAATCCGTCATTATCATCACGGAAACTGTGAGAAAGGCGATGAAAGTATGAGTCATATTTTAGAATTAAAGAAGAATGATACGCTTGCTGTCACGCTTGATCCTGTCTCCAGAATGGACTTAATTAAGTATGCCGGGGCTTCCGGTGATTTCAATCCGATTCATACGATTGATGAAGAGGCAAAAAAAGCAGGTTTACCAGGTATCATTGCACATGGAATGTGGACAATGGGCAATTTAGCAAAATTGTTTACACCGTATTACGAGGAAGGGTTTATTCAAGATTACCAGATTCGCTTTTCAGGGATGGTCTTCCTGCATGATGTTGTTACGCTTCAAGCAGAATTGAAAGACAAAGCAGCAGACTATATGGACTTTGATGTGAAAGCAATGAATCAAAAAGGCAGAGAGATCATTAAAGGGAAAGTTCGTTTTGCGACATATCAATAGAACTGGTCCGTTGGGAAAGGCATAAGTAAAAAACGATTAGGAGTTGTAAAATATGAATAGAGATGCCGTAATTGTATCGGCGGTACGAACTGCTATCGCTAAACAGGGAGGAGCCCTGGCTAGTCTCCCCGCTCATGTTTATGGGGGAGAAGTGCTGAAAGAGGCGGTAAGACGAGCGAAAGTTGATCCAGAAACAATTGATGATGTTATTATGGGAAATGTACTGAGTGGTGGAGGAAACATTGCTAGATTAACAGCATTACAAGCAGGATTACCGATCAGTACTCCAGGACTCACGATCGACAGACAGTGTGGGTCTGGGATTAACGCAGTTGTCCTGGCTTCTCAAGCCATCCGGTCAGGAGCAGGGGATATCTATGTAGCGGGTGGAGTGGAGAGTATGACACGTGCCCCGTATTTAATGGAACGACCTGAGCGGCCTTATAGCTCTGCACCACCAAAATGGCATCGGATGCAACATGCACCAAAAGAAATTGGAAGCCCTCCAATGGGAGTCACCGCAGAGAATCTAGCAAATCAATATCAAATCTCCCGAGAGGAACAAGATGCTTTTGCTTATAGTAGTCAGCAAAAGATGGCAACAGCAATGGAAAAAGGATTATTTGATGAACAAATTGTCCCGATAAAGGTTCCGGTGAGAAAGGGAGAACCGATTGTGTTTGACAAAGATGAACACCCACGACCAAACACGAATTTGGAGGCGCTCTCAAAGTTGCCGCCGGTATTTGCTAAAGAGGGAACAGTAACAGCGGGGAGCAGCTCGGGTTTGAATGATGCAGCATCTGCCCTAGTCGTAATGTCAAGAGAAAAAGCAGAAGAACTGGGTCTTACCCCGCTAGCCGTCGTTCGGGAGTCTGCTGTTGCAGGGGTCGATCCAAACATTATGGGAATTGGACCGGTCCCAGCCACGAAAAAAGTAATGGAGAAATCAGGACTCACTCTCGACGATATGGATCTGATTGAACTTAATGAAGCTTTCGCTGCTCAAGCCCTAGCTTGTGTCAAGGAATTATCTATCAATCTTGAAAAACTGAATGTAAATGGTGGGGCGATTTCACATGGGCACCCATTAGGTGCTACTGGTGGTATACTTGTTGGTAAAGCAGTGTACGAATTAAATCGTTCAGGTGGAAGGTATGGTCTTGTAACAGCATGTATCGGTGGGGGGCAGGGTATTGCAGTTATTTTAGAGAGAGAGTGATTATTAATTGTCCTCCCTTGTATGGATAAAACTGGAAATATATTGTTTCGATGTAATATTAGTGTGCTAATATTATATTATAGAAGTAACAGTTGGGGAAAGGGCGTCTGTGATGAAGGACAAATTAATACAAGCAGCTATTGACCTATTTGATGAAAAAGGATTCAAGGGGACCTCGATTGAAGATATTACCGATAGTATTGGTGCGACTAAAGGAACATTCTATTATTATTTCAAAAGCAAACAAGAAATGCTGAAAGATATTCATCTAACCTATATTTTAGATTTACTGGAGAAACAAAAAGCAATTATTCAAGACCCGAACAAAAGCAACTATCAAAAGCTGTATGACATCATCTATTTAATCATAAGTAATATTAGAACAAAAGGAAAAAATGCTAGAATCATCTTCAGGGAAATGAGACATCTCGAAGGAGTGTATTTAGAACAAATTAAAGGGAAGAGAAAAGATTTTAGATTGAATGTCCAAGCATTATTAGAAGATGGCATTGCAAAGAACGAATTTGATCAAAATGTAAGGGCTGACATTTCTGCGTTCAGCATACTCGATATGGTCAATCGAACCTATTATTGGTACAACCCTGATGGAGAATTGACAGAGGAAGAATTGGCTGATTATTATTTAGGGTTCATCCTAAATGGAATAAAATCTAAGGAGCCTTTGTAACACATAAATTAATGGGGGTATCCATTTGTCTACTTTAAATCGGAGTATTAAATTAGTAAGCAGGCCACAAGGAATGCCAACGTATGAAAATTTTGAGCTAGTTACCAATTCATTACCTACTATAAATGAAGGCGAATTATTGATTCGGACGATTTATTTATCAGTAGACCCATATATGCGCGGAAGGATGAATGGAGTAAAAACGTATGTTGATCCATTTCAATTAAATGAAGTACTTATTGGTGGCGTAGTTGGGGAAGTTGTAGAATCAAAGAATAATGATTTCAAAACTGGTGAGATTGTGGAAGGTCGCCTGGGATGGTCAGATTTTTCTGTATCAAATGGCAGTAATATTAGGAAAATAGATCCAACTCTCGCACCGATTTCAACCTCATTAGGAGTAGTTGGAATGCCAGGGCTCACCGCATATTTCGGATTACTTGATATAGGAAAAGCAAAAGAAGGGGAAACCGTCGTCATCTCTGGAGCGGCAGGTGCCGTTGGCATGGTCGCAGGACAAATCGCAAAAATCAAAGGTTGTCGCGTAATCGGTATCGCAGGTTCTGAGGAAAAGGTGAATTATTTAAGTAATCAACTTGGTTTTGATCAAACGATAAATTATAAAACAGAAAATGTATTAGACGCTCTAAAAGCAGCATGTCCTTCTGGAGTAGATATATATTTTGATAATGTTGGTGGAGAAATCTCTGATGCGGTTATAAAATTGATCAATTACAAGGCGCGTATCATTGTCTGTGGGCAAATATCTCAATATAACAATGAACAAATTGAGACAGGGCCTCGTATTCAAGGTCAATTAATCCAACGAAGTGCACTCATGCAAGGTTTCATCGTTTCCGATTATGCTGATCGTTTTGGAGAGGGGTACCGACAGTTAGGAAAGTGGGTAAAAGAAGGTAGATTACAGTATCGAGAAAATGTCGTCGACGGCTTAGAAAATGCCCCGGATGCATTCATTGGATTATTCCGGGGAGATAATATAGGGAAACAACTAGTTAGGGTATCGGAAGAGTAACCTATAGGTTTGGATAAAATTCAAATGTAATTGAATTTTGATGAATGAAAAGTTCACAGAACATAGTAAATGAGCTACCAATATGCGCTTCATAGCCAAATTGGTAGCTTTTATGTTTTTTACAAGTCTCCTATAAATAAGGTTATACCGCTATAATTAGGATCCAATAAAATTCTATTAGATGGTAGCCTTGACTTTAATTAACATAATATTTACTCCCTTTTAATATCTTATTAACATCTACTTTCTATACTATAAGTTGACATAATAGGAGAGATGGAGGGAGTATATTGAAACGAAGGAGAAAGGCACTTCAGAAACTCTTTACTGCATACCTAGCTTTGCTGGTACTAGTAAGTCCGATGTTGCCGATAGCACAGCAGCAGGTGTATGCGGAAAGTGTTTCTGGAAGTGAAGTAGAAAAAGAAGGGGAAGCTTCGATTCAACATGAGCAACCCCAAGCAGTAAATGCTAATGAAGATTTACAGCTGTCTGTCCAAGCTGAAGGTGCTATTGCGGTGGATGTGAACTACATGGTACATAATGAAACAAAAACAATCGCAATGACTGAAAATGAAAATGGTCAATTTACTGCAGTGATTCCAGCTGGTGATTTAGAACAAGAGAAATTCGAATATTGGTTTCTAGGAAAATATGAAAATGATGTACAACAAGCAACGAAGCCTTACATCATACCTTTAAATGAAGAAAATGAAACATCTACAAAGGACGAACCTCAACAAACTGATTCAGAACCACAGCAAGAAGAACATCAAGAAGAATCCTTTCAATTACAACATGATCCAATTACACAAATAAACGGGAGCAATGATTTGAAGGTAACCGCTCATGCACCTGGTGCAGAGCGTGTGAAAATGATCTTTAAATCTGCGAAAGAGTTAGAGGCGGAAGAATTGCTTTTAACAAAGGAAAACGATCAATTCAACCTTTCCATTCCGAACGAGAAACTTTGGTCGACTGTATTCCAGTATGAACTGATTGCCGAAGATGCGGAAGGTAATACGAAATCCACAGATGTGATTGAAGCGTCTGTAACGAAAGATGAGCATACAAAAGACATTCCGGAGCTGCTTATTACAGAAGTCGCACCTCAAACGGAGCAGGCTTATGGCTTTATCGAAATCTATAATAATAGTAATCAACCGGTTCATTTGAATGATTATCAGTTTGTCTATCAGTCTGAGTTGGCTGGAAAAGTAGACTGGGATATAGCGGATGATATAGAAGTAGGACCGCAAGAAACGGTTGTCATTTGGATACATAACAGTGAGAAGACCCTGACAGCCGATGATTTTAATACTTTCTATGGAACAAATGTCGCCGAAAGCAACCTCGTATTTGTTAAAAGTGAAGCAATGGCTGCTGAGAGTGGTACGATAACCATGAACGACAAGTCAGGACATACGATAGTACAAGCATCCTTTGATGGTGAGGATGTCTCCCAAAATAAAGGGATAATCTATCTCTATCCAAGCGAAGGCACTTCCATGCAAAAAGCAGGTATCAGTACGGAAGTTGACCCGGAAAACTTGATTCCTGGTCAAGTGCCGTCAACTCCAGTTGAAGTAGTAGAGACGGAGCAGGTAGAAGAGAGCTTGGAATCCGATTTACAGAATGATGGACAAGCAGAAACAGAGGAAGATTACGATCCTCAAGCTGTACCGCGTCTGCTTATCACTGAAATCACGCCAGATACAGCCAATATGAATGGCTCGGATGCGTATGAGTTTATCGAAATCTACAACAATAGTGACCAGTCCATCAATATGAAAGACTATCAACTGATTTATCGTTATCCAACGAATACAGCAGACCAAATCTGGAATATTACCGAGGATAAAGTGATTGGTCCACAAGAAACATTCATCGTTTGGATTAAAAATGCAGGAAATAAAGATGCTACATTAGAGGATTTTGAAGCTGCCTATAGTATTGAGTTGTCAGAGAGCCATGTAACAACAATAGGAAGTGGCGGAATGGCAAACGGCAGCGAACGTACAATTATCATTAGTGATATGGTTGGCAACACGATTGCTGAAGCGACTTATAATGACGGGTCCAAAGATGTTTACCCTGACAGAGGGATTATGTATCAATTCCCGACAGAAGGACATGTAATGGATAAAATCGGAGTCGATGAAACGGTCACTCCACTTCACGTTTATCCGGAACAAGTGCCGTCGATCCCGGTGAAGGTAGATACAGAAGCAAGTGCACCAACAATTGGTGAAGCAGCAATTCATCTTGAGGATGGACTCATCCAAGTCGAGGTGCAAGTGGATTCGGAACTACCTGTCACAGGAGTTCAAGTATTCTTCCGTCAAACCACGGCGATGGAATTCCAGTCTCTAACGCTGACTAGTCAAGATGGAGAGAACTTCACCGTCGCGATTCCGGTCGAAGAGATCTGGAGTGAGGGAATAGAATATTATTTCGTTGCCACTAATGACGCAAGACAGGCAACTTCCGATATCGGTGTATTGGACCTTCCCAAAGCGGATATTGACTATCAACAGATTCCACCACTTCTCATTACAGAAATTGTACCGGACACAGCGAATGTGAACGGCGCGGATGCTTATGAGTTTATTGAGGTTTATAACAATACAACGGAAGACATTCGCTTTAATGATTATGTTTTACGTTACCGTTATCCGAATACGGGAGCGGAAGGGGATCTGTTATGGGGACCGCCGCTGGACCATGAGGATATTATTGTTCCTTCAGGAGAAACCGTCGTTTTATGGATCATTAATGGTGGGAATCCACATTTGACTGGCGAGGATTTTAATAACCATTTTGGAACGGATTTAACAGAAGGACAGAACCTCATCAAGATTTATAACAATGGAATGGCAAATGGTACGGAAAGGACATTGGTCATTGCCACGCAAACAGGGGATGAGTTATCTTACGCAGCTTACAATGATGTAACTGGGGTTGATGATACGCAGCCGGATAAAGGAATTTTTTATCGTTTCCCACAAGACGGCAGTATGCAATCTCAAAAAATCAGTGCGGGAGAGTTGGATGCAACTCCTGGTGCTGTGATGATCGAGCAAGTCCCATCGGAAAAAGTGCAGTTGCCGACTGATGTGACTCAACCGGAAATACAAGATAATACAAGAGAAACACTTACTTCAGGAGAAGATTTTCATATCACGGCGACCATCACCGATGATGTTCAAGTGAAATCTGTATTCTTGTACTACCGCACGATGGAGGACACGGATTTTATCAAAGTGAGTCTGCCGCGTGGTGACAATGATGAATTTCTATATACGGTGTACACTCCTGAATTAATCGGACAGAAGCAACTTGAATACTATTTGGTTGCGAGTGATGGAAAAAATGAAAGTCGTACGAACTTGAAAACTCTATCCATTGAACATCCACATGTTCAAACTGGTCTTCGCTTAAATGTAGCGGACGAAGAAGTGATAGCAGGAGAAAAGATCATTAAAGCAACTGCCGATGAATATACGAATGACATCGTCTTATCGGTGGATGATGAAGAAGTTCAAGATACATTCCGTGCTATGGAAAATGAAGCATATTTTGCTTTTGACGTGACGGAAACGAATATTTATTTCCAAAATGGTGTCACGATGGGTGATGAAATTTTAACCATTTTTGATGACACGTATAATGACTTTGTGACATTAACCGTGCCGATTCCGGCAGATAAATTAGAGATTGGTGATAACACAATCTCCATCCGGGCAGGTAATAAAGTCAGCCCATTTGATGAAGGATCAACAGAGAACCGTGACGACTTCACAATTAAAAATATTCGTCTCGTTTTATCTGATGGAACCGTCATTTATGACCCGGCCTACAGTGATCCAAACGTCAATTACCCTGTAGGAGACAGTGCCGGGAAACAGGAAGTGTTTGATTTTACGTTTACGTTAGAAGATGAAATGTTTACTTCGCTTGCTTACGTCTTCGATACGACGATGGTAGAAGATGGATCATACGAAATTAAGGCAGATTTTGAAGAAGAAACAGTTGCAGCAAATGTCATTGCGGATAATACAGCCCCGACCATCGTACCGACGATAGAAAATGGTCAGGAATATAAAGGGGAGTTCCTAATTGATGCAGAAGTTTCCGATGCAAACGGAGTACAAGATGTAACAGTTCAGTTAGGCGGAAATTATATTTCCTTGCCGCATGAAACATCATCTGCCCTACTTGAACCAGGTGAGCATGAAGCAATTTTCCGTGCAACGGACATCGTAGGGAATGTAGAGGAAAAAACAGTAACATTTACTGTCACCGAAGAACATCCTTGGCTGCCTGACTGGTTGAAGGGTACTCCTGAAGATACGAGCGCTAATTTATCGGTTCGAGTGACAGACCCGACAAATGATGCGATGGATGTAACGTTTTATGAGGCATACCAGTACACAGCAGAAGATACGGATCATCTGACGATCAAGCAGTTTGCTTCGACAACAGAACCGCCTGAATCGTTCCAGCCAGAAGGGGAAAAAACGTTAACTGAAGATGAGCTTCAGGAACTTAGCGCATTAGATGGTAATGGAGTTTCAACTGAATCGATGACAGAGTTCCCATATCATCGTTTTGATGTAACTGTCGATGAGAACGTTGATGATGACGATGAAATTGAAATCGTCTGGAATGGTTCATCGTTGGAAGGCAGAAAAGTGACGATGTATGCCTGGAACTATCATACGGAGAACTGGGACGAACTGACGTCTACAGTCGCTAGTGAAGAAGCTTTTGAACTCGTTGGTTCTGTAAAAGGTCCAGAATATCTCAATGACCAAAAGGTGAGCGTCATAGTTCAAGACCAGATTGCAGAATATGGAGAGGATTTCAGTTTTGTTTGGTTTACCGATACTCAATATTATTCTGCACGTTATCCATGGATCTATGAAGACCAGGTCAATTGGATGGTTGAAAATAGAGATGCGTTAAATATTGAATATATTTTCCATACAGGAGACTTGGTTGATGTTTATGATGACTTTGACCAGTGGAAAGTTGCAGATGACAACATGCGCGTGTTGGATGAAGCCGGAATTCCTTATGGTGTATTGGCAGGAAACCATGATGTCGACAACAAGAGCCATAACTACGAAAATTATTATCAGTATTTTGGAGCGGACCGCTTCGAGGATCGTTCATATTATGGCGGTTCCTATGAAAATAACCGTGGCCACTATGATTTGATCAGTGTGAACGGCATTGATTTCATTATGGTTTATATGGGATGGGGTGTTGACCAAGAAGGAATCGACTGGATCAACGAAGTTCTTGCTGCGCATCCAGATCGAGTCGCTATCCTTAATTTCCATGAGTACTTGCTTGCTACAGGTACGAGAAGTCCAATTGGGGATGAGTTGTTTGAAAAGGTAGTTGTGCCGAATGAACAAGTTAAAGCCGTTCTCTCTGGACATTACCATAATGCACAGACATGGATTGATGAAATGGATGATGATGGAGACGGCGTTGCGGATCGTACGGTATATCAATTGCTTGCCGATTACCAAGGCGGTCCGGAAGGTGGACAAGGTTATTTAAGAATCCTTAACTTTAAAATGAACGAGAACAAAGTAGCTGTCCAAACCTACTCTCCGTATCTTGATGATTATAATTTCTATGAACCAGAGGAGTATCCGGAGAAAGACGAGTTTACCATGGAATGGGATCTGGAACCAAAACTCAAAAAAGTAGAGACGGATTATGTTGAAATCAATGTCTATAGTAATCATCAAATTGGCACGGTGGAAAACGTACCAAGTGGAGAAGCTGCACAAGTTACATGGACGGGGCTTCAACCAAACCATGAATATTCCTGGTATGTCCATATAACGGATGAATTTGGCGGATCAACGAGATCTCCAATTTGGAGTTTTGAAACAGTGGATGGAGAGGTAACATTACCTGAAGAAGAAGTGGACAATGATGAAGAAAATGCAGACAATGAATCTGGCAAAGGCGACAACATAGAAGATGATCGAGAGGGAGATGAATCAGGAACAACCGATTCAGACGGAACATCTTCTGTTGGTAAGGATGAGGAAGAAGGAAAAGAAAAACCAGCTGCAGTGTCTTCTGGACATAAGGTTGACAAAGCAAAAGCAAATCAAACCGATAAGTCAAAAGAAACTTCTGGAAACAGCTTGCCGAAGACGGCAACAAGTATTTTCAACTACTTGTTGATTGGACTTACTTTGATTGTAGTTAGTATCGGAATTTTAGTTTCAAGAAGGTTGAAGGTGCGGATGTTGGGAGAGTAGTCTGGAAAGGAACTCGGACACTTTTACGTTACGTGAACATGTGAATAATAGATACGTGAAGTAAGGATATTTGGAGCAGCACGTTCCAGATATCCTTACTTCTTTTATAGAATAAGTCATGAAATAAATGCTAAATCTAACCACTCTACAAGAGATGAATATTATTTACTCTTCTATTGACATACCTAAAATTACTCTGTAATATTAAACTTAATTAAATTAATTAAGAAACATTTCGGGAGCATTATTTTATAGGTGATTTAGAAAGCGTTTACTCAAACACGTAAAGGCATCGCTCTTTAGCTCAAGGATTAGCGGTATCTTTTTTGTAAAAACCCATGATAGGTGTGTTACATATCTGACTGACAACAAATTAGGGGGTAGAAAAAGTGAAAAAATGGATGACAGTAATCATGGTGGTGTTGTTGATATGTATCCTTTCAGCTTGCTCATTTGGGGCTGCTAAAAATACATACGAGGAGTCCGGTGTTCTGACAGCATGGGCTTGGGATCCATTATTTAATGTGGCTGCATTAGAAATGGCAGGAGAGTACTACAAGCAGGAAGATGAGGATTTCAAGCTACAAATCATAGAAAATGGACAAAAAGATATTGTTCAACGATTAAATACTGGATTGAGCTCCGGGACGATGCATGGGATGCCGAATATTGTTCTCATTGAAGATTACCGGGCACAAAGCTTCTTACAAGCATATCCAGATGCTTTTTATGATTTATCGGATTACTTCGATATCGATGATTTTGCAGATTATAAAAAGGCGCCGACAAGTTTTGAAGGGGGCCAATATGGAGTACCCTTTGATACGGGTGTAACTGGGTTATATTTACGGACCGATTACTTAGAAGAAGCGGGATACACTCCAGAGGACCTGACGAATATCACATGGGACGAATTTCTTGAAATTGGTAAGGACATAAAAGAGAAGACAGGGAAATACATGATTTCCATTAATCCAAACGATCCGGATGATTTAAGACATATGATTCAGACCGCTGGTGTCTGGTTCACCGAGGAAGATGGAAGAACAGCAGATATCAGTGATAATGAAGCGGTGAAAGAAGCGGTGCGGATTTATAATGCATTGCAAGAAGAAGGAATCGCTCATATCAATACAGATTGGAGTTCCAGAGTTTCAGCTTTTAATAGTGGAGCAGTCGTCAGTGTGGCGGTAGGAAATTGGATGACGCCGAATATTAAAGCGGAAGAATCACAAGCTGAAAAATGGACGGTAGTGCCGATTCCAAGACTGCCGGTTGAAGGCGCGGTGAATGCATCCAACCTGGGCGGAAGTTCTTTCTATGTACTGAATATTCCTGGTAAAGAAAAGGCAGCAGAATTTTTAGCAAGTACATTTGGTTCAAATAAGGAGCTATATCAGGATCTCGTGACAGAGATTGGTGCCATCGGTACGTATTTACCAGCTTTAGACGGAGAAGCTTTCCAAATTCGTGATGATTTCTTCGGAGGACAAAAAATTATTGCCGACTTTATCACATGGATGGAAGAGATTCCAAGTGTGAATTATGGAATGCATACGTATGCGGTCATGGATATTCTCATTGGTGAGATACAGAAATATAAAAGCGGTAAGAGTCTCGAGGAAGCTCTAGAAGATGCCCAAAAGCAAGCAGAAGGGCGACTTAGTAATTAAAGGAAAGCTACCTATCTATCCTTGCTAGATTGATAGTTATAAAAATAATCATGGCTTTCTATACATCTCAACGTTTGGAGTGATCACAAATGAAGCTTGTAAGAAGTAAAGACTTATTAGGTTGGTTTTTCATCCTGATTGCAGTTATTTTCATTACTTTATTTTATTTTTATCCGATGCTGCAAGCTCTCATCCTATCTTTTCAGTCGGGGATGGGAGTGAATCTGGAATTTGCTGGATTGGATAATTATCGACGTTTACTCAATGACCCGGTGGCATTGACGGCGATCAGAAATACGTTCATTTACTTAATTATTCAGGTTCCGGTCATGATTTTACTTGCCTTGTTTTTCTCTGTACTGTTGAATAATCCTGATTTGAAGTTTAAAGAATTCTTCAGGACGGCTATCTTTTTACCGGCTGTTATATCACTTGTTGCTTATTCGGTTATCTTCAAGTACTTATTCTCAACAGATGGGATTGTAAACAAGTTTCTATTAAATCTATCCTTAATCTCTGAACCGATCGAATGGTTGATGGACCCGTTTTGGGCGAAGGTATTGATCATCATCGCTATTACGTGGCGTTGGACGGGGTACAATATGATCTTCTATTTAGCAGCTTTACAAAATGTGGATAAATCTGTTTATGAGGCAGCTAGGGTCGATGGAGCAAATTCCTTCCAACAGTTTTTCTATATTACGATTCCGATGTTAAAGCCTATCATTCTTTTTTACGGCGATTACATCTACCATTGGAACACTTCAATTGTTCGATGAGCCGATGAACATCACAAGAGGTGGTCCAGGAAATGAAACATTAACCATCTCACAATATATTTATAATCTATCATTCGAGTACACGCCTGACTTTGGTTATGCGGCAGCTGTTTCCTTTGTCATCGTTATTTTGACCGTGATCTTCTCTATCATTCAATTCAGACTTGGTGGTGACAAAAAATGATTAACTGGAAGTCGATCTTTACTTACGTGATATTAAGTGTGGCGGCATTCGTTTCCCTGTTTCCATTTATTTGGATGTTAATCAGCATGACGAATAAATCGGTTGATATTACTCGGGGGAGCTTAATGCCAGGAAGCAACTTGTTTGAGAACTTAAGCAACCTCTTTGCAAACTACAATGTTGGCTCCGCGTTGTTTAATTCATTTTTTATTGCTATTATTGCTACAGTATTATGTCTCATCGTATCCGCTCTTGCGGGATATGGATTTGAAGTTTACCAGAGTAAGGGGAAAGACATTGTCTTTACGATTCTCTTGCTTTCTATGATGATACCGTTTGCTGCTTTGATGATTCCGTTATTTAGGTTCTTCGGAAATATCTCGCAAGTGTTTCCAGCAATCGGAGTGGACACGTTATATGCAGTTATTTTGCCATATGTAACTACAGCATTTTTTGTTTTCTTCTTTAGACAGAATACAAAGATGTTCACGAAAGATTTGATTGAGGCAGGTAGAATTGATGGACTTAGCGAGTTAGGGATATTTTTCAGGATTTATATGCCATCGATGAAAAATACGTTGGCTGCTGCCGGGATTATATCTTTCATGAACAATTGGAATAATTATCTATGGCCATTAGTCATTATACAATCGCCAGAAAATCAGACGATCCCATTATTGATTTCGAATTTAGGGTCGGGATATACCCCGGACTATGGCGTCATTTATACAGCGATTGTGATAGGTACGATACCGACTGCTCTCGTCTTCTTCTTCCTACAACGATTCTTTGTTGAAGGAATGACCGGATCGGTTAAAGGTTGATGAATCTTTTGTTTTTTTAGTACAAGATATTTAATATAGTAGATAGACAGTTATCACATGAAGTAAACGGGGGATACGTATGGAACGTGGTTCGTTTCAATTAATGAAATCCGTCAATAAATCGATCGTTTTAAATAAAATACGAACAGCTGAGCCAATATCCAGAGCTCAAATTGCGAAGGATACTAAACTAACGCCCCCAACGGTGAGCAGTATCGTCAGGGAACTGATGAAAGAGGGGATCGTTACAGAAAGTGACCTTGGAGAATCCAGTGGCGGGCGCAAGCCAAAGATGCTTCAAATCAATGGCGACGCTTTCTATGTCATCGGGATTGATGCAGGTCCTGGTTCTGTAGACTGTGTATTAACCGATTTGTCCGGAAACATACTAAAGCGCTCAGAATCTTATACGTTAACGAAGCCATTAACGAATGATAAATTCCTTTCCATTTTGATCGAAATGGTTGAAGCGATGATCCGATCCACTGGTGGCGATCATGGAAAAATCATTGGAATCGGGGTTGCGATGCATGGGGTCGTTGATGTCCATACGGGAATGTCTTTAGTCGCCCCAAACTTGGATTTAAGAAATATTCCGATTAAAGAAACGTTGGAAGAACACTTTGATTTAACGGTTCAAGTGGAAAACGATGCCCGTGCAATAGCGCTTGGGGAATCGTGGTTTGGCGGTAATGGCGACGTCGATAGTATGGTTGCAGTAAATATCGGTAGTGGTGTTGGAGCCGGTTTTGTGATCGATGGAAATCTATATCACGGTGCACAGGACATTGCGGGAGAGTTTGGCCATATGTCAATCGATTTGCATGGTGAAATCTGCGAATGTGGGAACCCTGGTTGTTTACAGGCCTATGTAAGTGGACATGCTATCGCAGAACGCTATAAAAAACAATTCCAGCTTGAAGATGCGTTGAACGGTGAAGAAATCTATAAGCTGGCAAAAAGCGGGGACGCGGAGGCTTTACAATTTTTACAAGAAACAGGAGAAATCATCGGGATTGGACTGACGAATCTCATTCATATCGTTAATCCTAGTCGAATTGTACTCGGTGGTGGCGTCATGAAAAGCCAGGAATTTATTGTTCCAGTGATTGCTAAAACAATCGAACAACGAGCTCTGACAACCGAGGCGAAGAAAACGGAAGTGACCGTTTCACGCTTAGGTGATGATGCAACATTGTTAGGTGCAGTTTCTCTATTGCTTGTGGAATTGTTTCAGAAATAGTATATAAATGAAAAGCAGTTAATCCTTGTGTTTGGGATTAACTGCTTTTTGTTATTCATGAATTAGAAATTCAAACAACGTATGTTGTCTATATGTTTCATCAGGGTGGAGGATGATGCTTGGAAAGCCTGCGTGATGTAATGAAGCAGGTGAGCCTTGTGTTTCAAAGCATACTCCCAGGTGTTTTTTACCTGCAGCTTCTCTTAGTTGTATATTTTCATTTAAATCATTGGCTGTATATAGGACCATTCCTGGCTGATTACTATACACTTTGAGAACGCGTCCGCTTGTCGGTTCTGTCAACGTCACTTGTTCTCCGCTATGAGTATCATCAAAGATGAAATAATGATCATAACCGTTCAGCTCTTTGGTGAAACTTTCTCCAAGAACCCGACTGTTCCGAAAATCAAACCTTGAATCTTCTACATCAATTATCTTTCCGGTTGGTATAAGTTCTTCATCCAATTCTACAAAACTGTTACTGTTCATTGTTAAGAAGTGGTGTTGCACAGTATCTCTTAGATTACCACATAAATTAAAATACGTATGGTTGGTAAGCGCAATTGGTGTTGATTTGTCAGTTACAGCTGTATAGTCAAGCTGTAACTGATTATCATTGGTTAACGTATAGGTAACGGTAATGTCCACATTACCAGGGTATCCACCGTCCCCATCACGGGATTGGTGGGTTAATGTTAACCCAATGCAATCTTTCGTTTCAAAAGGGCTCACTTTCCAAATGATTTGATGTAACCCGGCAGAACCGCCATGTAAATGATGGTTGCCGTCATTTGCTTCTAATGAAAAGGTTGTTCCGGCGATATCAAAAGAAGCGTCTTGAATTCTGCCAGCGACCCTGCCAATAATCGCTCCAAAGTAATTAGGGTTTGTTTTATAATCTTGATAATCCTTAAAACTTAGTACGATATTTTCCAGCTTACCATTTCGGTCGGGAACAAGGATCTTTGTAATGATAGCCCCGTAGTTTAATACACTAACGGACATGTTTTGATCGTTCGTTAAGGTGTATTCCTCCCAATTTCCAAAAACCGTTTCCTTTTCTATCTTCACTATGTGTCACCTACTTATTCAACGTGTCAATAAATCGTTCAAAAACTGCACGTTCTTTTAGTACACCTGCATCTTCTAGTATTCTCACAAACTTTTGTCCGAGCTCGACTTTCAATATTTCCTTTGCTTCAGCATCATGAGTAAGAGCTGGATATTTTTCGGTTAGTTGGTTTATCCATGCTTCATGGTGTTGTGCGATATTGCTGGACTTTCCTAATAGATAATCTTGAATCTCTTGTAGTTCATCTTTCAATCTTGGCGGTAATACAGCAAGCCCCATTACTTCGATGAGTCCGATATTTTCTTTTTTAATATGGTGAACATCAGCATGCGGATGGAAAATACCCATCGGATGTTCCTTTGATGTCCGGTTATTTCGTAAGACGAGATTAAGTTGAAATACATCACCTTGTTTTTGTGCAATAGGCGTAATCGTATTATGCGGTGTGTCATCTGTATAGGCGATGATATCCGCTTCAGGGTCGGAATAATTGCGCCATGTGTTTAAGATATGTTCTGCTGCACGCACGAGGTCAGCGATTTTTTTCCCTTTCAGACGGATGACCGACATCGGCCATTTCGCAACGGATGCAGATACGTCAGGGAATTGATTCAGTTCAAAATGGAAAGCATCTTCTGCTTTCATCATCGGAAATTCATATCTCCCGGCTTGGTAATGGTCATGACTTAATATTGACCCACCGACAATCGGCAAGTCCGCATTGGAACCGATGAAGTAGTGTGGAAATTGATCCGTAAAGTTGAGCAGCCGTTCGAATGTATTCCGGTCAATTTTCATATCCCGATGCTCTTCACAAAGCAATATGCTATGCTCGTTGTAGTAAACATACGGAGAATATTGCAGATACCAGTTTTCTCCGAGCAATGGTACCTTTATGATCCGGTGATTGGCCCTTGCAGGATGTCCGGTTCTGCCTACATATCCTTCGTTTTCTACACAAAGCAGGCATTTTGGATAATTCAAGTCCCGTTTCATCGTCTTTTCCCGTTTAATCTGTTCCGGGTCCTTTTCTGGTTTGGACAGGTTAATGGTGATATCCAATTCACCATAATCCGATTCGGCTTTAAAGGAGATGTTCTTTGCTATTCGATTCATTTGGATATAGTTGCTGTTCTTACTTAAATGATAAAAGTAGTCTGTTGCTTCTTGTGGTGAAGATTCATATTTCTTATAAAACGTTTCATTGATTACGGACGGTCTTGCGATAAAACAGTTCATGATAGTAGCGGATAGGATCTCCTTATCATCGAACACATCTTCAATCACTCCATGTTCAATAGCATAGGATATGAGATGGTCCAGGATATTCGGGATACTATCATTCGTCGGCTCTACGGCTTCCGGGAAAGTGTCCAAGCCTAATTGATGGATCACCTGATTCCGGACGTAAGGCACATCAGCTGAGTCAATCAATTCTGCGTGCAATGCTTGTTGTATCAGTCCTTCGATATGATTGTAGATCATGCTTCATCTTCCTTTCCGTATCCGGTCGGATGTGTAGAATGCCAGTTCCAAGCATCTTCCATAATTTTTGTAATATCCGTGCGTGTTGGATTCCAACCAAGGATCCGCTTTGCTTTTTCCGAGCTTGCAATTAATGTGCTAGGGTCGCCTGCACGGCGTTTTCCAATTTTCACAGGAATTTCTTTTCCGGTTACGGTCCGGGCTGTCTCGATCATTTCCTTCACGGAGAATCCTTGATTGCTTCCTAAGTTGAAGATATCACTTTTTCCATTATTTCTTAGATATTCTAAAGCTAGTAAATGGGCATCAATTAAATCCTCGACATGGACATAATCCCGGACACATGTGCCGTCGGGAGTATCATAGTCATCACCGAAAATGGTCATGTACTCACGTTGGTTCAAAGCCGTCTGTAAGATAATCGGGACGAGATGGGTTTCCGGTCGGTGATCCTCACCGATTTCGGCCGTTTCCCTGGCACCAGCTACATTAAAATAACGTAGTGAAACATATTTAATTCCATGAGCCGATTCTGTCCATTTCATCATTTTTTCCATCGTCAGTTTTGTTTCGCCATACGTATTGGTCGGATTTGTTGGCAAATTCTCTGTGATTGGTACGGTCTTTGGTTCTCCGTAGGTTGCAGCAGTTGAGGAGAAGACGATATATTTCACATTTGCTTCGACCATCGCTTGCAATAATACTTGGGTTCCGTAAACGTTATTGTCAAAGTATTGGAGCGGCTTTTCCATGGATTCGCCAACGAGCGAGTTTGCTGCGAAGTGAAGCACGGCATCAATCTTCTCTTTAGCAAAAATCGAAGAGATAAAGTCTAAATCCCGCAAATCACCTTCGTAAAAAGTTACTTGTGGATGAATCGCACTTCTATGCCCGGTTGTTAAGTTATCAACAACGACAACCTCTTCCCCCTGATCAATTAATTGATGGACTGCGTGGGAACCGATGTACCCGGCCCCTCCCAAAACTAGTACACTCATCTTAAACCTCCTCCGTTATTTGAATTTCTCTTGCACCTTCGCCAATCGTGGCAGTATAGAATGTAGCTTCATAACCGACTTTTTCTTTATAGACCTTATTAATCTGTTGTTTGATGCTTTCGGCTTTCTCTTTTTCAATGAGGGCGATGGCACATCCTCCAAACCCTGCACCAACCATACGAGCACCGAGTACACCATCGAGATTCCATGCTGTTTCGGAAATCGTATCAAGTTCCACTCCCGTCACTTCATAATCGTCTCGTAACGAAATATGTGACTCGTTCAATAACTCTGCAAAAGCTTCTAGATCCCCTTGTTGTAAAGCATCGAAAGCTTCCAGTGTGCGGGCGTTTTCATAGACAACATGTTTTGCCCGCTTTTGATTTACTTCATCGCTTATCAAATGCTTACTCGCTTCAAATTCTTCTATCGTTAATTCTCCTAAACTGCGAATCTTCAATTCTTGTTGCAAATCTGCCAATGCAGCTTCACACTGAGCACGTCGTTCATTATATTTTGTTCCGGAGAGCTTTCTTTCCTTGTTCGTGTTGATGATCATAATGACGTGATCCGTTAAATTAAGTGGGGCATATTTATATTCCAATGTGTCACAGTTTAATAACATCGCCTGATTTTCTTTACCCATACCAATGGCGAATTGGTCCATAATGCCACTGTTGACGCCGATATATTCGTTTTCTACTTTCTGACCGAGCTGAATCAACTTTATTCGGTCGATTGTTTTCTCATAGATTCCTTCTACTAACACTCCAGTAACGAGTTCGATGGAAGCGGAGGAAGATAGGCCAGCACCATTCGGGATATTGCCGTAATAGAGGATATCTGCACCATGGGAAAGGTGGAATCCGGCATCCATTAAATGTAGAAATACTCCCTTTGGATAATTCGCCCAGTCATGGCTATCATTAAATGTTAAATCGGCAATGTCACAAGTGATGATTCCTTTTTCGGGAAAGTTCATCGAGTAAAAGCGTAATTGTTGATCGTTTCGTTTTGCTGCTAAAGCATAGGTACCATAGGATATCGCCGCTGGGAAAACATGCCCGCCATTATAATCGGTGTGTTCGCCGATTAGATTGATTCGTCCAGGTGCGAAGAAGGTTCTTGGTGTGCTGTTTGTTTGAAAGATAGAATGAAATTGTTTAATCAATGTTTGCATGCGTTCGTTTTGACCTCCTAAAATATTTATTAATATTGATAATTAGTTCGTTTGATAGTACAATATGGTTACAACATAACTTTATTAATTAATTTAATTAAGTTAACATAAGTGTACTATTATTTTTTTAGTTACGCAATAGGGGTGGTAACAAATACATAGAAATGTTGGCGTTTTCATGATTGCGTTTAATAAATAAATTTTTAGGAGGTTATCATGTCATACTTTAATGATTTTAAACAATTATCCGTATTAGAAAAGAATCGTTTGAAAGATCGATCCTATTTTCTAGCCTATTCAAATAAAGAAGATGCTCTTACGTATCAAAGAAGCTATGCGAATGGTTTTCAATTATTAAACGGACAATGGAAATTCCATTATGCGGAAACTCCAGAGACCGCCCCTCAGGATTTTTATGAAGATGATTTTGATGTGTCACAATGGGATGATCTACAAGTTCCATCGAATTGGCAACTGAATGGTTATGGAAGGCCTCATTATACAAACGTTCCCTATCCGTTTCCTGTAGACCCGCCGCATATTCCGAGTGAAAATCCAACAGGTTCCTATCGCCGAGAGTTTTATGTTGCGAAAGAGGCGTTGCAACAATCTACTATTCTTCGTTTTGAAGGAGTAGATAGTGCATTCCATGTTTGGGTCAATGGCGAATTTGTCGGCTATAGCACAGGAAGTCGTTTAGCTTCTGAATTTGATGTGACAGCATTCCTACGTGAAGGAAAAAATACCATCTCCATTCGTGTATACCAATGGTCGGTCACAAGCTATATAGAAGACCAGGATATGTGGTGGTTAAGCGGGATTTTCCGCGATGTGTATTTAATCAGAACGCCGGACACCCATGTCTATGATTATTTTATAAAAACTGAACTAGACGAAAAATACGAGAATGCCGTATTGCAAATAGATACAGAGATTCATTCGAAATTGGAAGGACAGAAATCCTATACGGTGGAGTATGTATTATTGGATGCGGACTTCGAGTTTGTGGCTGAGGATCATGTAGAGACAGCAGTGGATAAAGAAGAGCTGCAACTATCAACGAGCATTCCAGTAACAGCACCGAAAAAATGGACCGCGGAAACACCATATCTCTATCATTTGCTTATTGCTTTAAAAGATGAGAATGGTCATGTGGTGGAAGTGATTCCAACAAAAGTAGGATTCAGACAAGTAGAGTTGAAAGATGGACTGATTCAAGTGAATGGCGTGCCGGTTATATTTAAAGGGGTCAACCGCCATGAACATCATCCTGATTTAGGAAGAGCAGTTCCAATCGATATCATGAGGAAAGATATTGAGCTGATGAAGCAGCATAATATTAATGCAGTTCGTACGGCGCATTATACAAATGACCCACGATTTTATGATCTCTGTGATGAATACGGGTTATATGTCATTGATGAGGCTGACTTGGAAACGCATGGTTTCAACTTGGTTGGGAATATCAGTCAATTAAGTGAAGACCCAGATTGGGAAGAAGCATACTTAGACCGAATGAAACGAATGGTCGAACGTGATAAAAATCATCCTTCCATCATTATTTGGTCATTAGGAAATGAATCCGGTTTCGGCCAGAATCTGATTAACATGTCAGAATGGGCTAAGCAACTAGATGAAACAAGATTGATTCATTATGAAGGTGAAACACGTGCCATCATGACAAAGTCCGATAATGAGCCGCAAGAATTAAATGTGGCAGCGGATATGTTCTCGACGATGTACAGTTCCGTGGAGCTGCTTGACAAATGGGGTAAACGGACAGACTTGGAACAGCCGCATATTTTATGTGAATTCGGCCATGCCATGGGGAACGGACCTGGTGGGTTTAAAGAGTACTTTGAAATGTTTTATAAATATGAGCGCCTGCAAGGTGGATTTGTTTGGGAGTGGATTGACCACGGTATCCGGACAGAAACACCTGAAGGGGAAGAATATTTCGCCTATGGTGGTGACTTTGGAGACCAGCCGAATGACTCCAACTTTGTCATTGACGGAATGGTCATGCCTGACCGGACACCATCTCCAGCACTGCTTGAATACAAGAAAGTGATTGAACCGGTTAAGGTCGAAGCGATTGACTTGGAAAAGGGAATCATAAGAATCCATAACCGTTATGATTTTGCTGATTTGAATCATTTAGCAGCTTCTTGGTCCATCCATGCTGATGGTGAGCTGGAGAGTACCGGAACTATCGATCTTCCGGAAATACAACCTGGAAGTTACCAAGATGTGGAGATTTCTTTTGCAGTCCATGCGAAGAGCAAAACGGATTATTGGTTAACGGTAAATCTAATCGAGAAGAACGATACAAAATGGGCAAAAGCTGGACATGAAGTAGCATGGGAACAGTTCTTACTTCCTATTACAGCTGAGGATACAACAGTAGAAATAGTAAATACCAACGTGCCATTACATGTGGAAACAGTCCGAAACAAGTTGGTTGTCAGTGGCGATTCCTTCCAAGTCGCATTCAACGAGACGAATGGTGATATCGAATCTTGGAAGTTTCAGGGAATGGAGATGCTTGAAAAGGGACCTTCGATTAATTTCTGGAGAGCACCAACCGACAACGATCGAATTGGCCAGCTGGAATTTAATACTCGTAGTGAAGAAAAAGATTGGAAAAAACATCGCGTACACATGATGCATCAACGTTTAGTTGATTTTCAATATGAGCTTTCCGACGAAAAAGATTCCTTGGTGGTTACGGTGAGTAAGAAAATTGCACCACCGGGAACAAACTGGGGATTCGAAATTTCTTTCACGTACGAAATTGCGAATACCGGAATCGTGACGGTGAAAGTAGATGGTAAGAAGTATGGGGAAGGTTCCATCACTTTACCGAAAATCGGAATGCAAATGTATTTGAAAAAATCATTACAGCAAGTGGACTGGTACGGTCGCGGTCCTGGTGAATCGTATGTGGACAGTAAACTGGCCAATCGTTTTGGCGTATGGTCGAAAACGGTTGGCGAGCTGTTTACTCCATATGTTTACCCACAGGAAAATGGTAACCGTACCGATGTGAATTGGGTATCCCTGACGGATCTATCTGGTGCAGGCTTACTGGCAGCTGGTGAATGGTTCAACTTCAGTGCAAGTCACTATACGACAGAGAACGTGGAGAAAGCCCGCCATCAGACGGATCTAGTGGAAGAAGACTTCATTGTATTAAATATTGATCATCAGCAAAATGGTCTTGGCTCTGCAAGCTGTGGACCTGGTGTTCAAGAAAAATATGAATTGAAAAATGATGACTTCCAATTTGTTTTCCATTTTGGTGGGTATTCGAAGAGTGAGATTTCGCCGGAGGAATTGGCTAGGTGGAGTAAGTAGTGGTCGGGGCTGTTTTAAGACTTGGATTGAATTAAATAAATATATTATGGACAACCTGCTTGAATAGCTATTGTAGCTTGAGAAGCGGGTTGTTTTTTCAAATTTTGTTATTGGATGTGCATATCATCGCCCGCAATTTGGTAAAACATGCAATAGAGCTCTTCTCTTGTCGTGAATCGCGTCTGTTTTACGGTAAAACCTACAATAGAACAGTTCTCTAGTCACGAACAGCTTCCGTTTAGAGGCAAAACATGCAATAGAGCTCTTCCCTTGTCGTGAATCGCGTCTGTTTTACGGTAAAACTTACAATAGAACAGTTCTCTAGTCACGAACAGCTTCCGTTTAGAGGTAAAACATGCAATAGAGCTCTTCTCTTGTCGTGAGAATCGAGTCAAGTCCATAATTCTGTGTAAAAGCATATTTTCGACCAGTAGTAATATTATTTGAAATCATAGTGTGAGAGCAGCCACAGCTTTGCTGCTTGCCATTGACTG
>NZ_JBHUDE010000006.1:0-28776 GCF_042678205.1 Oceanobacillus luteolus | reverse complement strand
GCACACAGAGGCTCCATGTCAAGCCTTCACATATCTATTCAAATAAGCTTCAAAGCACAACCAAAAAACTAACTTAAATGTGTCCTAAATATTGACGTAGATCCAGTTTCTAAGTAATTCCTTTTGTTAAATTTAATACATTTTTAAATAATTTCCATCAAAGAATAAGCATCTTTATTTTTACACCGTTCCTTTTATGGCGGTGTAATTTTACGTTTACTGGCAAGACCCTAATTACTTTAAACGAATATTAGGTGTAAAATCAAAGGCTCTGCTGTTGTTCTAAGGCAAAAAGTGAGTTAATATCTGTCTTATTATGATAAGAAAACTGAAAAAGAGGGAAATTAGGTGAAATTATTGTTATGTAAGAAATGTAATCATATTTTTAGTCTCGCCTCACAAGAAAGAATTTGTGAGTGTAACGCAACTAAAGGTAGATATATCGATGAAATAAATGCTGTGTATTCTGGTGAATTTGTTGTCCCTTTAGGTTTTACAAATACTTCATTACTAAATGCAATTAAAAATCAACCCCAAACGGGATTAGGTGAACTATTTACTGCTTTTGTAATACCAAAAGATTGTTCTACTTTTATATATGAAAAAAATGATTAGGGGATTGAACCACAGGAAGGTCAAAAAATCGATCCCAAACAGAAAAAATAAACAGATTTAATTCATTAGCTGGAAGTGCAAAATAGGCAGGTGAGGACATTGAGCAGCTATAGGTGATATGATCCATTGGAGAACTAATTATGGTAAATATGATTAAAACGTACAGATATCTCAGATAACTAGATATCTAGTTACCTAAAAGTATATTTCTAATCTTTAAATAAATTTAATAAAATAAGGGAGGGGATCCTGAAAGTATGTATCCCAAAGTTAACATACGAAAGCCTAAAAAAGATAAAACCTTGCAACTAATGAAATTTAATAATGAAGATCATCATTAAAACAAGACTTAGTACAATTCTTCACATATAATTCACCAAATATAAAAATGGCTTTCCAATTAGAACCCCATTCAAAATTCATTAGTTGCCCTGAGTTTTCTCATTTTTTTGATTCCGCCAACTTACTTCTATCTTCCGCTAGTGGTGGTTGTTCAAGCCAGTTACTCTTTATCATTAAAGAAGTCCATTCGTTTGCTAATTTTAAACCGCCCATAATTGTCGACATATACTTTAGAGATAAATCTCGTCTTGGTGAAGCTGACAATCCTGTGCCGTAATAAGTCATTGCCGTGGAGACTAAAAATCCAATTTGGTACATCAATAGTTTTTCAGAAAAAGGTGAAACTGTAGAATTAGTAATTTCTGCATCAAATAATGGTGGACTTGGAAGATTTTCTTTACTTAATACTTCGGTAAACGTGTTTATATGTTCATCCGCCGTTTTACTTGCCTTCTGTAAGAACTTTTTCATTTTATCAGATTTTACAACCTGACATGCTAGGACTGCGAAAGTCTTTGCAATTATGGTTTTTTTAGTATTAAAATAAATTTGTGTTATTTCAACACAGCTTACAGGTCTTTTTTCTCCAAGCCAACCAGATAAGAATTTCTTATCTACTATATATTCTGCTCTCGCAGGCGGATTTATCACAGGAGGACGGTAATACAGACCTTTTTCTTGTAATATATTCTTTGTACGATTACATAATTCAGTTGCACTAGCAAGACATTCAGTAAAATAATCACGAACATCCAACCGTGCAGATGTTGTTATTGCCCCACTGTACCCGTGCAAACCATGTAAAGACATGATATTTAAAAAGTTTAAACATAAAACATCGGAAAAAAGACGTGGCGAATTTGGTGTATAGTCGTTATCTGTAAAACCTATGGGTATCGGAAAATTTTCACTTTGTAAGAATTCTTGTATTCTTTCCAAATGTTTAGTACTAAGAGACAATGCGTATTCAAATACATCTAAAATATCTTTGTCTACAATATGTTCAACCATATGTTTATGAAAACAGATACTCGCCGTTTCGTTAATATACTGTGTCCATAGTGCGGCAATTTCAGCAGAAGTTAATTTTGCCATATGTTCTGTATCCAATTTTATCACCTCATTACATAGGATTTCCTTTTTATCGTTTAAAATTCAGTCCTTGTTGGTAAAGGTATTAAAGCAACAATATTCGCTATGATTAACACCCTTCAAATTTATTCCTTTCATTGAGATCACCCCAATTCTAATATACCCAATTCGTAAATAATTAGTTTCAAGTGTGTTTTGTTTTTTGTATTTAAATGATGCAGTTTCAGCACAAAAGATTAAAGTAATTTTTGAACCTTGTACCTTATAAAACTCTGCAATAAAGAGAATAATATCTAAAAAAGGAGGTAGCAATTTGTATATTAAGTATTCGCTAGGGTTTTTGATTGGTTCTTTAATCCAAGCTGGTATCGTTATGTTGGCAGAAAATATTGGGATATCTCAAATGGGAGCAAAATTAACTGCCTTTCAGCTATTAACTCACATTCTTGCAGGCCAAGTAGCCGGATATATTTTGCTATTCATTATAAGGAAAGTAGAATTTGTCCAACAATTGAATACTTTTGTTACTGGGGTAATTTGGGGAGTGATTATTTGGGCTATTGTAATTCCTCTAAACGCTTCACAGGGAAAAGTTACATTACCTTGGGAGGCAGGAATAGGAACTGTAATTTCAAGTCTCTTGGCATTTATCATTTTTGGTATCATTGTTACATTCACCATCAAACGCTATGGATTCGAAAATAGAGTTGTAAGAGACCCCCAAACAACATAACTATTTAGAGTGCCTTTCTCAATATGAGAAAGGCATTTTTAAATAGTTTTATAAACGAAAATAGGATTTGATAAGCGATGCTATTACATTTATCGTTTATGTTTTTCTTTACAGCTCAAATTTTTGCTGTTATTATGTATGTTAGTGGTAACTTACATTTGGATTTTAAGTTATTATCACACCACTTACTGCGGGGGAGGAAATGAAGGAATATGCTGAAACGGATTGCAAGTTTATTACAAAATTTTCCGATAAAGTCAATATTCATCACAATTATCATTGTCATATTATTGGTAATCGGAGTAAAGAATGTACACATGGCCACAGGGAATGATACGTTAGTAAAAAGTAGTACAGATGTGTATCAGGACAACTTAATGTTAGAAGAAGAGTTTGGTGGGGAATCTGTTATCGTATTATATGAATCAGATAATTTACTCACTCCTGAAAATTTAGCTCATATGAAAGGGCTTGAGAGTGCTATACAAATGAATGATTCAATTTACAGTATTTTAAGCCCAGTCACTCTTGTAGAGGAAATTGCAAATAAACAAAGTGAGAATTTTCAAGAAGGTATAGTAGAAGTTATTGATGGATTAGATACGATGGGAAATAAATTAATCGAGATTGGTACAGAAATGGGTGAAAACGCTCAAGGTAATCAAGAACTTGAATTCCCACAACAAGATGGCTTAGAATTGCCAGACCTTGGGGGGGAAGGGATTGAACTACCCGAATTTGATAGTCCAGAGTTACCAGAGTTTGGTGAGATACAGCTTCCAGACATAGAAGGACAACTTGCTGAGTTAAATCAAGGATTTTCCAAATTAATAGATGCTCAGGAAAATTTAGGTGATGGTACAGAAAATCTTATTAACGGATATGTCCAATTTGGAACGAAAACGAAGGAATTAGCTGAAAATCTGAGTGTTCTAGCTAATCAAATAGAAGAAAATCCTGAGCAAGCAAAACAACTACAGGAAGTTAGTGTTGGACTAAATCAACTGTCACAACAAATGGTAGAAGTATCAGAAAATACTACTCGGCTTCCAGAGATTTCTACGCAAACGATTAATGGACTTCAAAATATGCAAGAAAAGTTAAGCGATCAATTAAATGAGCAGAAGAAACAACAGGAACAAATGCAGAAAGAACAAAATCAGATGCAGGCTGAAATGGAGGAAAGGTTAAAGCAGGAGCAAGCTGAAAAAGAAGCAAAAATGCAGGAAGAAATGCAAAGACAACAAAAACAAAAGCAGAAAAATATAGAAGAAAAAATGATTGCTCAGCAGAATGAAAAAGAAAAAGAAATGCAGGAATTTAAAGAAAAGATGGAAGGGAAGTTAGGTGAACAAGCAAAAAATTTAGGTACTCTGTCTGAAGGTTTAACGGAAATGGGTGAAAATTTACTAACAATTAGTGAAAATATGGAAACAATCCATAGTTATTCAGATATTATGAAACCCGGACTACCGACAAAACAAGCAACTCTAGATAATATGGTTTATGACAATGGTGAACTTCGGTCAATGTTTAAAGAAGTCATAGTGGATGATAGGCATATGATCATGATGATACGGTTTGAAGGAGATACAACAGATGTAGAGAAAAGTGAAGTTGTTTCCACAATCAATGATTATTTAGATAAAGAAAAGATGGATAACGTAGAAACCATTGTTTCTGGTAAACCAGTACTTGATAATGGTATTCGCTTATCTATGCAAGAAAGTATTCAAAAAATGATGGGACTTGCCTTGTTAATCATGGTTTTTGTTTTATTTATTGTTTTTAAGGTTCAATGGAGATTAATGTCTTTACTGACTGTAATTATTGCGGTAATTGGAACAGTGGGTTTAATGGGATGGTTAAACATACCGATTACAATGGTATCTATGGCCGTTTTCCCTATTTTAATTGGACTTGGTATTGACTACGGCATTCAGTTTCAAAACCGTTATGCCGAAGAAATGCTAAAGGAGGATTCCGATGAATAGCAGCAAAAATAAAGCAAAGAAGAGTTTGCATAAAACAATAACAAAGATGTTGCCAGCGGTATTCACTGCGTTGGTTGCAACAGGGATAGGATTTGTCGCCCTTTACACATCCCCAGTACCGATGATTCAAGATTTTGGTAAAATGTTAACGATTGGCTTAATTGTAAGCTTCATTCTTGGTATTTTTCTATTAATTCCAGTTTTATTCATTAGGGATTATTTCTTTGAAAATACTAAAAAGATGAAGCAGCCAAAACATAATGAAAAAGTTACAGATTCAAGAATGGATAGAGCGCTTGATTGGATGACAGCAGGTGTTATTAAATTACGGTGGATCATTATTGCATTAGCTGTTATCGCTGCTTCTATTGGAATTTGGGTAGATCTTGATGCAGACGCAGAGACAGATGTGGAAACTTTCATGCCGCAGGACACACAGGAACTGAAAGATATTCATAAATTACGCGATGTTATGGGGACCACTGATCAGGTTTCTATTGTTTACGAAAGCGATGAACTTATTACAGATGAAGTAATGAAGTGGGTGAATAATCTAACAGAGACAATTGGCACGGAATTTCCAGAAGTTGTAGTAGAAACAAAGTCAATTACAGATATTGTTAAACAAATAAACGATGGGGAGCTTCCCGAAGATGAATCATTTAAGGAACAAATTGCAGAAATTCCAAGTGAGCAATTAAAGCTTTTCCTAAATGATTCTGAAACAAAAGGAGTCATAACAGTAGGAATTAAGCATTTGGAGGCAGAAAAGTTAAAACAATTTATTGATAACTTAGGCACTTATTTAGATAACAACGAATTGGATGCTGTTAAAACAACCATTACAGGAAAGGCAGTATTAGATGTAGAAATGATTGAAGGGCTGACAACAGGTAGATATCAAATGACATTACTCGGTATGGGGCTTGTTTTCCTTAGTCTGCTCATTATTTATCTCCATCCAGTCAAAGCGTTTATCCCATTGTTGCCAATTATATTCATCGTTGGTTGGTCTGGATTGATTATGTACTTTTTAGATATAAGTTACACTCCACTTACAGCAACGTTAGGTGCATTAATTATCGGGATTGGTACAGAGTTCACTGTGTTAATTATGGAACGATTTTATGAAGAAAGAGAGAAAGGTCTTCAAAGTAGGGAGGCAATCCAAACAACGAATACAAGTATTGGAAAGGCTATTTTCGCATCAGCCTTAACAACCATTGGTGGATTTAGTGCATTGCTCGTATCTGACTTTGTAATCTTGAATAACTTTGGTATGATGACCTTAATTAACATTTCACTTGCGCTATTTTCTACTTTTATTGTCATGCCACCAATCTTAATTATTTTGGACCGATTTATAAAGGTAAAGCAAGTAAAGAATATTTAGTAACCCTGTTACAAGAAAAATATCTTATGAAATATAATGAAGGTGATAAGAATTGCGTGATGTAACAGAACGAATAATTAAAGGTGCAATTTCAGTTTTTATTAAAAAAGGATTGCAAGCAACTACACAGGAAGTAGCAAAAGAAGCCGATGTTGCTGAGGTAACGTTATATCGGAGGTATTCCACCAAGGAAAACCTTTTTATTACAGTCATTAAAAACGTCTTGGAGAATAAGTTCCACTCTCATATTTTTGAAATGGCAAAAGAAGAAAAAACTGAGCTGTTTTTAATGAATATTATTGAGGATAGATTGGATATATTGTCTAAAAACTATGATTTGGTAAGAATGCTGCTATCCGAAAGTTTAAGAGGAAATTTAACAAATGAAATTAATTTACCTTATATAATTTTTTCGAGTCTACAAAAGGGTCTAGAAAGTCATTTCGAGCTTAAAGGTCAATCAGTGGACACGGAATTTTATGCAAGACAGTTGGGCGGGATATTTTTAAGCTATGTTATACTGCCTAATGAGAAACCATTCAACAAACTAAGTATTCAGGATAAAAAGGATATAGCAAGAAAATATGCAAAATCAATACTTTCAAGTATATAGGAAGGATTTACTATTTAGAATTCATAACAACAAAGAGGTTGTTAAAGCTGCAGGAGATAGTTTAGTTGTTTGTATCCAATAGATTGTTCAAAAGCCATCATATATAAAAGATGGCTTTTGATTATTGTAATTGGATTCGGTTTTTATTAATTATTGCCCAGAAGACAATTGTGTTTTCGTTTGTTGAATCACTTGTTGTGTTGCTGGAGCAGCTGGCTGATAATATCCTTTTTGCAATGCATATTCATATAAAGCTCTTTGACGGTTCTCATCTTGATTACGTAATTGTATAAGCGTCTGCCTTAATTGTGGGTTATTGGATTCACTAATATGAGTGGCGTATCCAGTTAAACTCGCATTTAATCCTGATAAATAATCATTTACCATATCTTTTTCTTGTAGCATTTCAGTTCCTCCTTATCCAAAGAAGCCTATTAATTGTTGTTGTGCTTGTCTTGCAGCCTGTGCATCTTTTTGAAACATTTCCTTTAATTGCGGATCTGTACAATTTTGCGCATAAGAATCCAGTTTGTTTGCAATCATTCCGTGGCTTCCTATAATATGACGAAGATTCTCCACTTCAAGCTCTGTTAAGTTATTCATTATACACGCTCCTTTACGCTTTTTTCCTTTTTAAGTTACCCTAATAGAGAAAAGTAATACGAACAAAAACAAAGCCAATGCATAGGGCAGGAACGCTCAAAAGGTAACTTTACCTTTGATGAAGGAAAAACGAAAATGTTTCTTTTTTTAAAGTTACATAAGTCAAGTACAAATTCCCCCTATAGTACATAGGATAATTTGATGAACTGTGAAGGGATTGAGAAAATGTACTACAACCCATATGTATATCAGTATCCTTATTATTTTAATGTACCAGTGTATAACTATGGAAGACAGTCTAGTTACTTTACTTCTCCTAATGGGATAGAGCAGATAAACAAATTTGATTCTTTTCGCTCCCCAAATGGCAGCGATAATTTTTTGTTAACAGATTATGGACAGAAACCATTTGTTGTCAATATCAATGAAGCATCAAAGCACAATAATGCATTCCGTACTGCTTTATGGACCGGAAAATATCTTCAAGTTACTTTAATGAGTATTAATGTTGGTGAAGATATTGGGTTGGAAATGCACTCAGACGTGGATCAATTCTTACGTCTTGAACAAGGTCAAGGAATTGTACGAATGGGGAATAGCCCGAATAATTTGAACTTCGAANTGGCATAATTTAATCAATACTGGCAATACTCCATTAAAACTTTATTCAATATATGCTCCACCTAATCATCCGTTTGGTACTGTTCATGTCACTAAAGAAGAAGCAATGACTGCAGAAGAAGCTCATCATTATGGCGAAGGAAATAGGGGGTTTTTAACTAAATCCCAGTTGAATGGATAAGGTACACAGAGTTCTTAGTCAAAGAAGCACGAGAAGAAGTTAACAGAGTAATAAATATCACCCACATTCTTCAAGAATTTACTTTCATCGGCGTTCATGTGGGGAAAGGGTATTCTCCTGAAAAAGCATATGAAACAGTAGAAGAATGGGAACGTACGGGAGAATCAAAGCTTCTTCAACAAAGCAAAAATATGTAATGCTGGTCTTATTGTAAAAGGGAGTTTCTCATTTTTGATGAAACTCCTATTTTATTTTGTTTTAAAGAATAGTCAAAATGGATAATAATTTAAAATAAGTACTTTTCAATAGGCATCTATAAAAATTTAGATAACAAGGTTGACATTTTACCCTATAGGGCATATTATTGGTCTTGTAACTGATTTTCAACAAGCTAAATCAATGGAAATTTATAAAAGGTAATCTGCAAACGTCGTTATCAATAACGACTAATTTATTGTCAAATATTATACCCATATGGGTATAATAAATACCAAATCGTAAATTTTTTTGTTGAAAGTAATAACGTAGGGGGTAAATGTATGATTCAAGCAAATCACCAATTAGATGCAAAAGGTTTAGCTTGTCCAATGCCAATTGTGAAAACCAAAAAAGCAATTACGGATCTTGAAGATGGTCAAGTATTGGAAGTTCAAGCTACAGACAAAGGATCTAAAGCTGATTTAGCAGCATGGGCAAGTACTGTTGGCCACCAATATCTAGGAACATTGGAAGAAGGCGATGTTCTTTATCATTACATTCGCAAAGGCTCTAATGAACCAGAAGTGGAAAAAACATTTGAACACACTGTTTCACTTGATGAAATTGAATCAGGTGACGGTTTAATTTTAGATGTACGCGAAGCAGCAGAATATGCATTTGGTCATATTCAAGGTGCAAAGTCCATTCCAATGGGTGAATTGGAATCACGCCTTGAAGAATTGGATAAAGAAAAAGAAATCTATGTGATCTGCCGTACAGGGAAACGTTCTGATTTGGCAGCACAACTACTAGCAAACAATGGTTTTAAAAAAACTTTTAACGTTCTACCGGGTATGAATGAATGGAACGGAAAAATAACAAAAGAAATCTAGGAGGAATTTACTATGTCAGAAAAAGTAGCTATTATCGCAGCAAACGGTGGAATGTTTGATGCATACAAAGTATTTAATATCGCAACAGCAGCAGCAGCTTCAGAAAAAGAGGTACAAATCTTCTTCACTTTTGAAGGATTAAACTTAATTCATAAACAAGCAATGCACGCATTAGAAATGCCAGCAGGAAAGGAACATTTTGCTGGAGGGTTTGAAAAAGCAAATGTTCCTACTATCCCACAACTAGTTGAGATGGCACAGGAACTAGGTGTTAAATTTATTGCATGTCAAATGACAATGGATGTTATGGGACTTACGAAAGAAGATTTCGTTGATGGCATAGAAGTTGGTGGAGCAGTAACATTCTTAGAATATGCAAAAGATGCATCACCAACATTAACTTTCTAATTAGATTATCAAACTTTATGCAGTGGAGAAATTCTCCACTGCAAAAAAATTATTAAAAATATACCTATGGGGGTAATTTGAATATGACTGTGAATAAATGGACAGCAGCAGAAGTTGCTCGGAAAGTAATTGATAATGAAGAATTATTTATTTTAGATGTTCGCAATCATGATGCATTTGAGGATTGGAAAATGGAAGGACATAAATTCGAGTATTTAAATATTCCTTACTTCGAATTATTAGATGGTGTAGATGAGATTTTACCTAAGCTTCCAACGAATAAGGAAGTATTAGTAGTATGTGCTAAGGAAGGATCTTCCGTTATGGTAGCAGAAATGCTTTCTGAGGCTGGTCGTGAAGTTGCATACCTTGAGGGCGGGATGAAGTCTTGGAGTAGTTATCTAGAACCAATTAAAGTTTCCGATTTAGAAAATGGTGGGGAGTTATACCAATTTGTTCGTTTAGGAAAAGGTTGTTTATCTTATATGGTAATTTCTGAGGGAGAAGCAGCTATTATTGATGCAGTACGTTTCACGGACGTATTCACAAACTTTGCGAAAGAAAAAGGAGTAGAAATCAAGCACGTATTTGATACACACCTACACGCAGATCATATTTCAGGTGGACGTCATATTGCAGCAAATACAGAAGCAACTTACTATCTACCACCAAAAGATGCGACAGAGGTAGTGTTTGATTACACGCCTCTTACAGAAGGATTAAATGTAAAAATTGGTGCATCTCAAATTGATGTAAATGCACTTTATTCACCGGGTCATACCATTGGTTCTACTTCATTTGTTATCGACAATCAGTTCTTGTTAACAGGTGATATTTTATTTATCGACTCAATTGGTCGTCCCGATTTAGCAGGACTTGCGGAAGATTGGGTAGGTGACTTACGAGAAACATTATATTCCCGTTATCGTGAACTAGCTGAAGACCTAGTGGTGTTACCTGCACATTTCATGATTATTGATGAGTTAAATGAAGATGGTACAGTGGCTAGAAGATTAGGTGATTTGTTTAAAGAGAATCATGGATTAAACATCGAGGATGAAGTGGAATTCCGTCGTACTGTTACAGATAACTTACCACCACAGCCAAATGCGTATGAACAAATTCGACAGGTAAATATGGGGAAAATCACACCTAATAATGACGAACAAACAGAAATGGAAATCGGTCCAAACCGTTGTGCAGTTCGCTAATTAATAGAAAAAATAAAATGGGGGTAAATCAAATGAACATTACAAAAACATTAGATGCAAAAGGCTTAGCATGTCCTATGCCAATTGTAAAAACTAAAAAAGCAATGGATACGATTAACTCTGGTGAAGTACTTGAAGTGCTTCTAACAGATAAGGGTGCTTTAAACGATATCCCAGTATGGGCAAAATCAGGTGGCCATAACGTATTAGAACAAAAAACAGAAGAGGATGTTCTGTACTTCTATATTCAAAAAGGTTAAGGAAAACCAAATAGCGAGTAGCATGAACTACTCGCTATTCTAAATTTGAAGGAAGGTTTGGCAATGGATTTAACTTTTATCATCGTCATATTTACGATTGGATTTATTGGCTCCTTTTTATCTGGGATGTTAGGTGTTGGCGGCTCCATCATTAAGTATCCCATGCTATTGTATATTCCCCCTTTATTCGGACTAGTAGCATTTACAGCTCATGAGGTTTCTGGAATAAGTGCAGTACAAGTACTGTTTGCTTCCATTGCAGGTGTATGGGCATATCGAAAAGGTGGATACCTAAACAAGCAGCTCATCATTTATATGGGCGGAGCTATCCTAATTGGGAGTTTAATTGGTAGTTATGGATCGAGTTTCTTATCCGAGCAAGCAGTGAATGTCGTGTATGGTATTCTAGCTGTGATTGCAGCTGTTATGATGTTTGTACCAAAGAAACAAATGGACGATGTACCATTAAATGATGTTACTTTCAACAAGCCACTAGCGGCAATATTAGCATTAATTGTGGGAATAGCATCTGGTATAGTCGGCGCGGCAGGAGGATTTTTACTTGTACCAATCATGCTTACGATTTTGCACATTCCAACACGCATGACGATTGCAACAAGTTTAGCAGTAACGTTCATTTCTTCCATCGGGGGAAGTGTTGGTAAACTTGTTACTGGACAAGTAGATTATTGGCCTGCTGCTATTATGATTGTGGCAAGTTTATTAGCAGCTCCACTTGGAGCAAAAGTAGGAAAGAGAATGAATACCCGAATTTTACAAGTGATATTAGCACTTATGATTGCAGGTACTGCTATTAAAATTTGGACAGATATTTTGACTTAAATAATTTTCAAACCTCAAGATACATTGGAAAAACAGAAGATAATAAAGGAGATGCAATTTGATGAAAAGTATATCGGCAGTAGAGATACAAGAGAAAATAAAAGATGGAGAAAAGGTTCATATTATTGATGTTCGGGAGGATGTTGAAGTTGCAGAGGGAAAAATTCCAGAAGCGAAGCATATTCCTTTGGGAGATATACCAGACTCTTTAGAAAAACTTGATAAAGATAAACATTATTACATGGTTTGTCGATCTGGTGGAAGAAGCTCAAGTGCATGTGAATTTTTAAACAATGAAGGCTACAATGTTACTAATATGACTGGCGGAATGTTAGCATGGCAAGGTGAAATAGAATAGGAGGCTTGAATATGGGGAAAAAAGTACTGATTGTTGGTGGAGTTGCTGGTGGAGCTTCAGTCGCTGCACGTGTCAGAAGATTAGATGAAAGTGCAGAAATCATTATGTTTGAAAAAGGTCCTCATGTATCTTTTTCGAACTGTTCATTACCTTATCATTTAAGTGGTATTGTAGAAGATAGCGAAAAACTTGTTTTGATGTCTCCCGATATCTTTAAGAATCGCTACAATATTGAAGCTAGGGTACAACAAGAGGTTATTCGAATTAATCGGGATAAGAAAACAATCACTGTTAAAGATTTGATCTCAGATAAAACATACGAAGAGGGCTATGATAAATTGGTGCTTTCTCCCGGTGCTTTACCTATTCGACCAAATTTGGAAGGCATAGACAATTCTAATGTTTTTACGGTACGTAACGTAGTCGATATTGAGAATATCAATTCATATATCAAGCAAAAAAGTATTAAGGATATTGCTGTCATCGGTGGCGGCTTTATTGGAGTAGAGGTTGCAGAAAACCTACAACTTGCGAACTATAATGTAACCTTAGTTGAATTCGCAAATCAAGTCATGGCGCCATTTGATTATGATATGGCACAAATCCTTCATAAAGAAATGGTGGATCACGGTGTTGAACTTATTCTAGATGATGGGTTAGCTAAAATTTCTGATGGATATATAACAACAAACTCCGGTAAAAAAGTTGATGCACAGGCAGTAGTATTAGCGATTGGAGTAAAACCTGAAACGAGTTTGGCAAAAGAAGCTGGTCTTGAAATCGGCTAAACAGGTGCTATTAAAGTTGATTCAAATTATTTAACAAGTGATAAAGATATTTATGCAGTTGGGGATGCCATTGAAGTGTATCATCGTTTGTTACAAAAACAAACAAGACTAGCACTAGCTGGCCCAGCCCAAAAACAAGCCAGAGCAGCTGCAGACCATATGTATGGAATTCCAAATAGAAATATCGGTGTAATAGGATCATCATCCATCCATCTTTTTGATCTCAATGCAGCATCTACTGGACTTAATGCAAGAACAGCTGAGCAAGCGGGAATGATGTACGATTATGTTTACTTAATGCCGGGAGATAAAGTGGGACTCATGCCGAACAGCTATCCGATGCATTTTAAATTGGTTTATGAATACCCAACAGGTCGAATTTTAGGTGCGCAGGCAATTGGTAAAGGAAATGTGGATAAACGAATCGATGTTATTGCAACCATGATTACAATGAATGGTACGTTGGAAGATTTAAAAGATCTAGAATTGACCTACTCACCAATGCTAGGAACGGCTAAAGATGTCGTTAATCATGCCGGTTTAGTAGGGCTAAACCTACTACAAGGCAGATACAAAGAAGTCAAAGTTTCCCAAGTTCGAGAACTGGTAGAAAGTAATGCTTTTATTATTGATGCACGAGAACAAGATGAATATAATGCAGGTCATTTTAAAAACGCAGTTAATATTCCTTTAAGTGAGTTTAGACAGAGACTTGATGAAATTCCAAAAGATCAACCTGTTTACATTCACTGTCGTTCAGGTCAAAGAAGTTATAATGTGGTAATGGCATTACAAAATTTAGGATATGAGAATGTTTACAACATTTCTGGTTCCTATTTGGGTGTAAATCTTTATGAATACTTTAATGATTTAGTTACTGGTAGAGAAAGAATAGTAACTGTTTATAATTTTAAATAGATTGACTTAAAATCTGATGAATATTATTTAACAGTAATGAAACGGGGGTACATTATTTGGTGTATCCTCCATTTATTTTCTATTCTCATGATATGTATAAGTTTTATTAAAGAAAGCAAAAGTGACTAATAGAAAATAATATTGAAATCTTGACAATATACCTAATGGGGTATATTATTATTTATGTAATCCTTATTAAAAGGTGATCAATTATGATTATATATTTACTAAGTGCAGTTATTGTTTTATTATGTTATGAATTATTTAGAAGGTACTTCCCAATTAAGGGGATAATTTGTAAGAATAGAATTGGCGAAAAGGATATCGTTATATTAGATTTAAGAGATTACAACGAAAAAGGAACCTTAAAGAATGTGGCAATGCAGATACCTTACCCTTATTTGAGAAGACACTACAGTGAGATTCCGGATCAGTCACTTCATGTTGTAGCGAGTGATCGAATGGATATTAATCTAGGGGTGAGATTTTTATTAAGAAAAGGATATAGTGTTAGTAGTTTCGAGATTATAGGTTGTGCATGTAAAGGAGGAATAATAGATGGAGTATGATAAATCTGTTATAAATCGTTTAAAACGTATTGAAGGTCAAATTAGAGGCGTATTAAATATGATTGAGCAAAATAAAGATTGTAGGGAAGTAATTACTCAATTATCAGCATCGCGTACTGGTATTGATCGTACAATTGGATTAATTGTAAGCATGAATTTAGAACAATGTGTTCGAGAGAATATTGAAAATGGTGAAGACAGGAAAGAACTTGTAAAAGAAGCAGTAAATTTATTAGTGAAAAGTAGATAAAGGTTCTAACAATTTTCTTACTAAAAGGAAATTTAACAGCCTTTTTCTTTTTAAATAAAATATACCCCATCGGGTATATGGTTGAGTTGAGCCTAATGGAAGTAATCAAATGAAACAATTAGAACAGAAGGTAAAATGACATCAGATAATAATTGAGAAAAGAGAAGGTGAAGGTAGAGTGGATATTATACAATGGATTTTTATTATTTTGATCGCACTCTTTGTGATCAATCGTTTTATTCCCAAAAAAGGCATTACGAATATAACTGTTCAAGAAGCAAAAGATAAATTTAAGGATAAAAGTGTTCAATTTATAGATGTCCGTACACCGGGTGAATATAAAGCAAATCATCGCAAACCGTTTAAAAATATCCCACTTTCCAATTTGCCTAGCCAAGTAGACAAATTGGAAAAAGATAAAGAAGTTGTTGTTATATGTCAAAGCGGAATGAGAAGTGCAAAAGCAGCAAATATGCTAAAAAAACAAGGATTCGAAAATATTTACAATGTAAAAGGTGGAATGAGTGCTTGGTATTAGAAAGGATGACAAGTGATGGCAAAACAAATAGCACCAGAAGAAGTAGCTAAACGTCTTAAAAATAGTGAAGAAGTATTCATAATTGATGTTCGTGAAAATGGAGAAGTAGCTAGTGGTAAAATTCCAAGTGCCAACAACATTCCATTAGGCCAGCTTGCATTAAGAAAAGATGAACTTAACAAAAAGAGAACCTATGTGGTTGTTTGCCAATCTGGTAATCGAAGTAAGGCGGCCTGTGGGATACTAGAGGCATTAGGTTTCAAAGTCGAAGATATGGCAGGTGGAATGAATAATTGGAAAGGAAATCTTGAACGAAAAATAGGGTGATGTTACTAATGCTTCATTATACAATAGAGATAAACAAATCAATAGAAGAAGCCATTCAGTCACAAAAGGAAAATTTAAAGAAGGAGAAGTTTGTTGTTCAATGGCAGTTTGATATTAAGGATACATTGCAAAAAGCCTGATTTTTCTGCTTAATGTAGAAAAATCAGGCCTTTACCCTCTAAAAAATTCCTTGGCGTATAGATAAATGCAGTTTCCTGATACTAACCCAGTTAGCGGCCTTTTCTCCAAGTGTAAAGGCTAATAATGCAATCCCAAGTGATATGGAATCGCTTATCATATGACCAGCATCAGTTAATAATGCAAGACCATTGGTAATAAATCCTCCAATTACTTCGTTGAACATATTTCCAATAATAATAATATTAAAACTTATCGTTAACGTCTTTTTATTTGCATCATGTGTATGGTCATGTCTATGTTTGTGTCCTATTTTATGTTTCCTCCTAAATGAATGGTGCGAAACATTATTCTTTTGAAGTATTTCCTGCTTTTGGAAGATAGATTATAACCTTCGTACCAGCATTTGAATTACTTTCTATCTCAATCTTCCCCCGATGAGCATCAACCAAGGCCTTCACAATAGATAATCCAATTCCCATCCCACCTGTTTTTCGATCCCTTGATTTATCCCCACGATAAAATCTTTCAAAAATATAAGGTAGGTCTTTCTCGGCAATTCCCATACCCTCATCTTGCACAATAAATTTTAGATAACCCTTAGATTGATCTGTTCTTATTATTACATTGTTTCCTTCTGGGGTGTATTGAAGAGCATTATTAATAATATTGGTTAAAATCTGGATTACGCGGTCTTTATCTGCTATAAACCAATGCTCCCCTTTTGGCTTTTGAACGTTTAATTTCACGCCTTTCTTCTGAAAAGCCGGTTGGAAATATTCTTCTATGAAAGTTAAGATATTCCGCACCTCTATACTTGTTTTATATAGTTTTATTTGTGGATTTTCTACAGCAAGTAACTTTTCAAGTTCATTCACAAGACGGACTAGCCTCATCAATTCATTATGGCTCTGCTGTAACCTTGTAGAAGTCGGTTCAAATACTCCATCTAAATACGCTTCAATTTGGCTTCTTAATGTTGCAAGTGGTGTTCTTATCTCATGAGCAAAGTCGGCAGTAAATTGCTTTCGAAGTACTTCTTCTTTTGCTAATGAATCAGCAAGTTGATTAAATGATTCAGCAAGCGGTCTAAGCTCACCTGTCAATTCCGCAACTGGGACAAACGTATGTGATTTATGTTCCTGAAGTTCCTGAATTGCATTTGTTAATTTCTTGAATCCGGTTGTCAAACGTTTGGAGAACAGTAAGCTGAACAAAATTGCTAAAATAACTGTAACAATAATGGCAAGGAAGTATTCTTTTTTATTGTTTCCGAAAAAGTAATTTCCTTACCTATCATTTGCTTTGGATAATAAACCTTTATAACCCCAATGGGATGATCATCAGATGTAAGGTCATAAGTGATCATTTTATATTTAGTATCCTTTTCATTATCGGAATGCATTCCCATACTATCCATCATTCCAAGCATCATGGTTGTATCGGCTACCATTTGTCCGTCTATGTTATAAATTCTATAAAATAAATGATCGGTCATGGCCTGTTGATGCATCATATTTACCAGTTGATCGTCAACAAGTTTCCCTGTTTTCTTATAAGTTTCTATAGACTTGTTTTCAATAACTGAACTATTTTCCTCTCTATTCTTCTGCAAATACTCACTAAACTGATTATCAAATCCCCATAAAATAGATAAGCTTGTAGTAAGGATACCGGCAAATGAAACAATCAAAAGGTAAAATAAAACTTTAGAACGAAGGGTTAAACGCATCAGGGGTTCCTCCAAACTTATACCCCATCCCAAATACGGTCAGAATATATATTGGGTGTCGGGAATCTGCTTCTATTTTCTTTCTAAGATTTTTTATATGTGTATCGATACTTCTTTCATAGCCCTCAAAATAGGTTCCATCTCCCTGTACCTTTTCAAGTAAATCAGTTCGACTATATACACGACCGGGATAACTTGCCATTGTTACTAATAGTTTATATTCAATGGGAGTTAGGGAGATGATTTGGTCATTCAATTCAACAATCTTTTTAAAGAGGTCTATTTTTACCTTTCCATTATTGAATGATAAATTGTTTACATTTCCCTCTTTTTTAACCCTTCGTAAAATTGCTTTTGCTCTTACAACTACTTCTCTTGGACTAAACGGTTTTGTTACATAATCATCAGCGCCAATGACAATACCATTAATTAAATCTTCTTCCGCTGATTTTGCCGTTAGCATAATAATGGGAACATCATTATCTTTTCTAGTCAATCGACAGACTTCTTCACCCGATATATCTGGCAGCATAAGATCAAGGATAAGAATATCTGGTTGAATCTCTTTGACTTTTTTTAATGCCTCTATACCATTTGAGGCTAGATAAACCTCCCAGCCTTCTTTTTCAAAATATGCTTCTAATACTTCAAGAATCATCTCTTCATCATCTACGATAAGAATTTTTGTCATACCAACCACCTCTTTCCTTTTTATAGTACCACCTAATCAAATGAAAATAATAATCAACACAATTTCCACATAAGTTCCCCATGGAATCTCCATTTATGGATTGTATGATTGATTTAGTTAGGGGTACGGAAACGATTCGCACATTGAGGGGCCACTATGGAAAATAATGGATAATTTAACCGAACCTATCAAAACGATAGGTTTTTATTTATTATAAAATAGGGAATCTAAAAATTCAGATAAAGGTGGGATATGATTTGCCAAGTATTCAGGATACCATATACCCCAGATTTAAGAGTAATCTGACCGAGAAAGATTTGGAAGAAGTGTACACCCCAGTGATGAATGAAATAGAATGGGCAGAGGTTAAGTCTAAAGGCACTTTGCAGGAATTAGCCTTACTTGTTTTAATCAAAACCGTACAGAAGCTTGGATTTTTTATCCGTATTGTCGATGTTCCAGAAGCCATTATCAGACATATTGCAAAAAAGCATACTTGCCTTTGCCTGCGAAAGAAGAGTGGAAAACGTATAGTGAAACAAGAACTGCCAAACGGCATTTTCGCTTTGTTCGGGATTACCTTCAGCTTCGGCCATTTGATCATGAGGCCCATCAAATTTTGATTGATACAATGAGCAAACTAGCATTTAACAAGGATGACCCGGCCGATCTAGTTAATGCTGCCATTGAAGAATTAATCCGTCAACGATACGAATTACCTGTCTATAATACCTTAAAAGATGCAGCCAATGATGTTCGAACTAAATCATATCGTGCCATCTATCATCAGATTGATCATGCACTAAATGATGAACAAAAAAAGAATATAGATCACCTTTTTCAGGTACCCGAGGGCACTGCTTACAGTCCTTGGAATGAACTGAAGGAGGACGCGAAAAGAGCTACTTTATTACACCTCAACAATTTAATTGTACGTCGGAATTGGTTAATAAACCAGCACATTCCGACCGATTTCCTTGAAGATATTCCTTATATCAAAGTAAAACAAATGGCAGCTGAAGCCAAAACGTTAGGTGCCTCTCGTATGATGGAAATGGAGTCTAAAAAAAGATATGCGCTTGCGCTTTCCTTTGTATCAATGCAATTGTCAAAAATATTAGATGATATTGGAGAAATGCTCATTAAAAGGATGATGAGCATTCATAAAAAAGGCCGTCAACGTTTAAAGGATCATAAAGAAAAAACACAAAAACGTACGGATTCGTTAATATCAACCCTCCAGGAATTACTACTTGCTTATCAAACGGAAGGCAGCCCTGAAGAAAAAATTCAGGAGATGCAAAAGGTACTCCAAGAGCAAGAAGCGCAAGTGTTACAAGATTGCGAAAACCATTTAGCCCTTAGTGGAGACAACTATTATCTATTCCTATGGCAATTCTATAAAAGCCACCGAGCTACATTATTTAAAATTCTTAAATCCATTCCACTTCGTTCAACAACACAAGATAAAGCATTGGAAGAGGCGATTTCTTTTCTCCTCTCTCATCAATATACGAAAAAGGAATACATATCAATTGTTCATATTGAAAAGAATGGAAAGTTGCGAAAGGACTGGGATATAACATCTTTATTAGACTTGTCTTGGATTCCTGATTCCTGGTGGCGATGGCTTAGTCCTAAAAAGAAGAAGGAAAAAATGCCTGATGAAATCAATCGCCGTCACTTTGAAGTATGCGTCTTGTCGCAAATTATGCTAGAGCTAAAAGCAGGAGACTTATATATAGAAGGAAGTGAAAAATATGCAGATTACCGAAAGCAGCTTATTACATGGAAAGACTATGAGGAGAATTTAGCCGATTTTTGCAAGCATGTAAATTTGCCTGTTTCTGGAACTGATTTCGTTAGAAAGACACAGCAAGATTTTAAACAAGTTACAAGCCAAACAGATCAATCCTTTCCTCACAATGAACAGGTACGAATTGAAAATGGCGAAGTTGTGATTGGAAAGTTAAAGAAGAAAAAAATCCCCACTGAATTAAAGAAGTTTGAAGGATATATAGCCGAAAACTTAGAACCAATCAATGTACTGGATATGTTGGCCGATACTGAATACTGGTTAAATTGGACCCGTTTTTTTGGTCCCATTTCAGGACATGAAGCGAAATTAGACAATGCCGTTGAACGGTATATTACAAATGCCTTTTGCTATGGTTGTAATTTAGGACCGACTCAAGCAGCTCGATCAATAGGAAGTCTAGACAGAAAACAAATAGCTTGGATTAATCAACGTCATGTAACTATAGAAAACCTAGACAAAGCGATTCAATATATTATTAATGCCTATAACCAATTCGATCTTCCAAAATATTGGGGTGATGGAAAGAGAGCTTCAGCCGATGGAACCAAATGGGATTTATATGAGCAAAATCTTTTATCCGAAAACCATATTCGCTATGGAGGATATGGCGGAATTGGCTATTATCATGTTTCGGATACCTATATTGCTTTATTCAGCAATTTTATTCCTTGCGGAGTATGGGAAGGGATTCATATTTTAGATATTTTGATGAATGATAAAGCCGAAATTCGACCTGAAATTCTCCATTCAGATACTCAAGGACAGAGTACAACGGTCTTTGGGCTTTCTTCTTTACTAGGTATTCAGTTAATGCCCAGAATTCGTAATTGGAAAGATTTAAAATTATTTCGTCCTTGTAAAGAAGAGGTATATGAGCATATTGATGATCTTTTTTCAGGAGAAATCGATTGGGAGCTCATTGAGACTCATTATCCGGATATGATTAGAGTTGCTATGTCGATCCAGTCAGGTAAAATTACCCCATCTACCATTCTTAATAAACTAGGTACATACAGCAAAAAGAATAAGCTGTATCAGGCGTTTCGCGAGCTTGGAAGAGTGATACGAACGATGTTTTTATTAAAATATATGGCTGACGAGGAACTGAGAGGAACGATTCAAGCAGCTACCAATAAAAGTGAAGCTTTTAATGGGTTTACCAAGTGGCTATTCTTTGGTGGCGAAGGGATTATCGCTGAGAATGACAGGGAAAAACAGCGTAAGGTCATTAAATATAACCACCTAGTGGCCAATTGTCTTATCTTTTATAATGTGTTCTCTTTATCTCGTATTCTCCATGACTACATGCAAGACGGAAATGATTATGATGAAGAGCTGATTTCCTATTTAAGCCCCTATGTTACAGCTCACGTCAATCGATTCGGCAAATACCGCATTGATCTAAACCGTAAACCTCCTAATCTTCCGTTTGAGGTGCCTGTAGCAAGGGAAAAAAGTATGCATTTAACAAGGTGAAGGAGTGACCTTAATGCTAGTTATTGATAAAATTCGCTGGATGATGAACCGAAGAGATTCAAGATGGTGGGAAGAAGACTCGTGGGAGATTTATACGAAACTTCGTAATGATATGTATGATACGATGGACTTCCTAAACACCTGTTCAACCCTAGAGTTACAGACTATTGAATGGGAACTTAATGACTTAATGGACGATTTTGGCGATGAAAATGGCGAAGGAGAATTTATTGACTTTCTTGAAAACCTCGGAGAAAGGAAATCTGATAGCTTGCTAGAATCTGTTAGAGAGTTCAAAGTTAATAAAAAAGAAGAAGCTGTTGATTAGCAGAATTGAATGTTAGTTTGTTCCGCAATCGGCCCAAATTAATGAGGAACGCTTTAAAGGCTATAAGGTATTTATGGTAAAGTAAATTATAAATATTATTTTCACTTGATTGCACGAAACTGTCAATAGCCTACCAACTGTTTATGCTGTTGATATTGAACCTAAGATGTTGGAGTTATTAAAGGAAAGATCAGATCAGGAAAAACGCCAAATTATTTAATATATCTAAAGTGATTTGGAAAACATACAGCTAAAAGACCATAGTGCAAACAAAGTAATCATGACATTTGTTATAAATAAAATACCTGATATGAAAAAAAGCATTTGGTGAATGTAAGAGAATTCTAAAAGCAAATTAATTTTAGCAATTCTAAATGTTATTTCTTTGAAACGAGCGATTAAGTTATTTCAATTGATATGAAATAGACTCAGGGAGGAAGATAATTATGTTTGATTATACGGCTGTTACAGATAAAAATATGGAAAAAGCAATTAAAAGTCTGGAGGAAAGCTTAAAAGAAGAAAAATTTGGTATTTTATGGAGTTTTGATCTTAAGAAAAAGTTCCAGGAAAAGGGTCTAGAATTCCATAAAGAGTTTAAAGTGCTCGAAGTATGCAACCCACATGAAGCACAGAGAGTGTTAAATGAAAACGAAATGGCTGGATACTTCTTGCCTTGTAAAATAGTTGTTTATGATGACAACCATGGAAAAACGAAAATTGGGATGCCCAAACCAACAGCACTCATTAGTCTTCTGAATGATGAAAAGATGAAACAATTTGCTCAGGATATTGAAGATCGGCTAATTAGTTGTATAAATAGTAGTATTTAAATTAGTAACAATAGTTCTATATAAAAAATAATAAAATAAGCCTCGAATATCGATGCTATTTTATTTTCTTTGAAAAGGAAACACCTATTCCTCAGTAGACGGCATTTATCAACCACTTTCAATATGTATTGATCTACCCACTCTATTATTTAATCTAGTTGACATTATACCCATATGGGTATAATATAGTACTTGTTAATGTTGTTCCTTTTATCGACAAAGGAACAATCAATATTCCAACTGCCTATCTTAAGAGAAACTTTAATGAAATTCCAAACATGTAGTTGTATCAGGCATACTCGAAAAAATTATTGGAATTCACTTTTTAAGACAAAGGGGTTTTCGGGTCGTCGGATATAGAATAGCTGATCATAACAAATTACCCTTTAAGGAAAACTTTTTAAAAATAGAAACGAATGGTTAAAGGGAGGTAAGGACATGGATTATAATGATCAAATTAAAAATAGAGTAAAACGGGTTGAAGGACAGTTAAGAGGAATTTTAAGAATGATGGAAGAAAATAAGGACTGCAAAGAAGTCATCACCCAGTTATCTGCAGCAAGAACAGCCATTGATCGTACAATTGGGGTTGTGGTTAGTTCTAATTTAGTGGATTGTGTACGTTATGCAGAGCAAAGTGGTGAAAAGAATACTGAAGAACTAGTAAGAGAAGCCGTAAATCTGCTTGTGAAAAATAGATAAAAAAAAGGGTTGACACCCTCTTTTATTTTAGTTATTATCATACCCATAGGGGTATTAGTAAAATATTAACTGAGGAGTGATAAAATAATGACAGAAAACAAAAAAACAACAATTGTATTATTTAGTGGAGATTATGATAAAGCAATGGCAGCGTATATTATTGCAAACGGTGCAGCTGCCTATGATCACGAAGTAACCATTTTCCATACATTCTGGGGATTAAATGCTTTACGAAAAGATGAGAATATTGAAGTAAAAAAAGGTTTCATGGAAAAAATGTTTGGAAAAATGATGCCAAGAGGCGCAGATAAGATGGGGCTATCCAAAATGCACTTTGCAGGTTTCGGTCCTAAAATGATTAAAGATGTGATGAAAAAACATAATGCAATGCCACTACCAAATTTGATCGAAATGGCAAAAGAGCAAGATATAAAGCTTGTTGCGTGTACGATGACAATGGATTTATTAGGGCTACAAAAAGAAGAGCTTTTGGATAATATCGAATATGCAGGGGTTGCTGCGTATTTAGCTGATGCAGAAGATGGTAACGTGAACTTATTTATCTAAATCAGTTAGGGGAAATTTCCCGTTCATGAAGGAGGGACTAGGTTTGGAATATCTAAATTATTTAGTGATTGCACTTTTTCTATTTTTTATCATAAATCGAATAATCCCGGACAAAGGTGTTAGACAGATTTCAACATCAGATCTAAAAAATGAATTAAAAGATAAGAATAAACAATTTGTCGATGTCCGAACTCCAGGGGAATAGTATTAGAGGATTTAAAAATCTCCCAATTCATCAGCTTGCACAAAAAGCAGAGAAGGAGCTGACAAAAGACAAAGAAGTAATTGTCATTTGTCAAAGTGGAATGAGAAGTCAAAAGGCTAGTAAAATGCTTAAAAAATTAGGATTTACAAAAGTGACGAATGTAAAGGGGGGTATGAGCGCCTGGAGATAAAGGGAGGAAAAAGAATGAAGCAATTAACTGCAAAAGAAGTAGAAATTTTACTGTTAGAAGGTAAACCATTAAACTTAATTGATGTTCGTGAAGTAGATGAAGTTGAGACTGGAAAAATTCCAGGAGCCATTCATATTCCACTAGGATTATTAGAATTCCGAATGCATGAATTAAGTAAGGCTAAAGAATATATCATGGTTTGTCGGTCTGGTGCACGAAGTGCTCGGGCATCTCAATTTCTTGAAAGTCATGGATTTAATGTGATTAATATGTCAGGCGGGATGCTTGCATGGGAAGGCGAAACTAAGTAAATTTTTTTAATTAATAAAATACCCATCAAGGTAAAAATAGGAGGCTTTTATATTATGGAATCATTAAAAACAGACTTTTTATTAGATGCAAAAGGGTTTGCTTGCCCAATGCCAATCGTGAAAACAAAAAAGGCAATGAATGATTTACAAGCTGGTCAGGTCTTGGAAGTTCAAGCCACAGATAAAGGGTCAAAAGCTGATATTCAAGCTTGGGCGAACAGTGCTGGTCATCAGTATCTTGGGACAATCGAAGAAGGAGAAGTACTAAAACATTATCTAAGAAAATCATCTAATGATGGTTTAATTGAAAGAAAACATCCTAATGTAACTAGCAATGAAGAACTTGAAAAGAAGCTAGATGCTAATGAAAACATCGTGGTTCTTGATGTAAGAGAATCAGCTGAATATGCATTTAACCATATTCCTAATGCTATTTCTATTCCTTTAGGAGAACTGGAAGAGCGTCTAAGCGAATTAAACACAGATGATGAAATTTATGTGGTATGCCGAACAGGAAACCGCAGTGATCTTGCTTCTCAAAAATTAGCTGAAAAGGGTTTTGCTAATGTGGTTAATATAGTTCCAGGCATGAGTGCTTGGACAGGAAAGAAGGAAACTTTAAGCAAATAGGAGGTATTAATATGAACACAGTGACAGTCTATACTACTACACGTTGCCCATATTGTGTTATGCTAAAGAACTTTTTAGTAGATCAAAATATTCCTTTCAAAGAGATAAATGTTGAAACCAAACCAGAGATAATGAACCAACTTGTAAACGAAACAGGGCAAATGGGAGTGCCTCAAACAGAAGTTAATGGTAAGTGGGTTGTTGGCTTTGATCCAAATAATATTATGTTGGCATTAAAAACTGGGAGGAATGAGGAATGAGTAAAAAAGTAGCAATCATCGCAAGTAATGGTGGATTATTTGATGCATATAAAGTGTTTAATATTGCAACAGCAGCTGCAGCGACAGATCAAGAAGTAGCTATTTTCTTTACATTTGAAGGGTTAAACTTAATTCATAAAGATGCATACAAGCAGCTTCCTATGCCAGAGGGTAAAGAACACTTTGCAGAAGGCTTTGCAAAAGCTAACGTTCCAGCAATCCCTGAGTTAGTGGAAATGGCACAAGATTTAGGAGTTAAATTTATTGGTTGCCAAATGACAATGGATGTTATGGGATTAGAAAAAGAAGCTTTTGTAGATGGCATCGAAGTCGGTGGAGCAGTAACATTTTTAGAGTTTGCAAAAGACGCGGATGTAACATTAACATTCTAATCAACTTACAAAAATTTTTTAACTATAATAATACCTAAGGGGGTAATTGATAATGGCAGTACGTAAAATGTTAGCAAAAGAAGTAACGGATAAGGTGTTAAATAAAGAAAACTTATTTATTTTAGATGTTCGTAATGTGAGTGATTTTAACGATTGGAAAATTGAAGGTGAAAACTTCGAGTATTTAAATGTTCCATATTTTGAATTACTTGATGGAGTTGAAGGGATTTTGTCAAAACTTCCATCAGATAAAGAAATTTTAGTCGTATGTGCAAAAGAAGGTTCATCTATGATGGTAGCGGAAATGCTTTCTGATGAAGGGATTGATACAGCTTACTTAAGCGGTGGAATGAAGTCCTGGAGTGAGCATTTATATAAAGCGAAAGTTTATGAAGATGAAGATATTAAAGTTTATCAATTTGTACGAGTAGGAAAAGGTTGTTTATCTTATATGGTTGTTTCAGATGATGAAGCATTAATCGTAGATCCAGCACGTTTTGTGGATGAGTATATTGAAGCTGCAAAAGAAGATGGCGCAAAAATAACCCATATTGTTGATTCACATCTACATGCAGATCACATTTCCGGAGGGAAAGAATTAGCAGATAAAACAGGTGCTTCGTACTACCTTATGAAAAGTGAAGGGGCAATCTTTGATTTCAAACCGTTTGAAGAACATGAGAAAATTGAATTTAAAAATATTGAATTAGAAGTGCTTGCAGTGAAAACACCTGGACATACACCAGGAAGTGTATCATTTTTTGTGAATAAAAAATTATTATTCTCTGGTGATACTATTTTCGTAAGCGGGCTAGGCCGTCCTGACTTAGGAAATAAAGTAAGAGAATGGGCAAACGACTTATATAACACTGTGTTTAATAAAGTATCTGAAATTGCAGATGATGTGATCGTATTGCCAGCACATTATGCTGACTTTGACGAAGAGCTGAATGCAGAAGGTTACATTGGGGATACGTTAGGAAATATCCGTACACGTAATGAGAAAATGTTCAATGCAACAAGAGAAGATTTCTTAAACGATGTTGAAAAATCAGCAAGTTCTGTAAAACCACCTAACTTTGAAGAAATTATTATGATTAACCGTGGTGTTCAAGAAGCCGATGTTGAAAGAAAGCAAGAATTAGAAATTGGTCCAAACCGTTGTGCAGTCCATCATACGGACTGACCCTCATAAGCATGTCATGCGCTTAAGAAGACTCCTGTACTGAAGGACAGAGTTTGGGTACAGTTAGAGGCAATTTTACAGTCAAGTTTAACAGAATTCAAAAATAGGGAGGGTACAACAAATGAATGTCAATAAAACTTTAGACGCAAAAGGTTTAGCTTGTCCGATGCCTATTGTAAAAACGAAAAAAGCAATGAATGAATTAGCGTCTGGAGAAGTTTTAGAGATCCATGCAACTGATAAAGGGGCTAAAAACGACCTGACAGCCTGGGCAAAATCAGGTGGTCATGAATTTCTAAAAGTTCAAGAGGATAACGGTATATTTAAGTTTTGGATAAAAAAAGGCTGAGGGTATCATCAAGATACCCTTTTCTTAAAAAGAAAACTATATTAATTCAATTATAGGATTAGCCAAAGTTTTCAAATTTAACTAGGGAAAATTATATTTTTACTAGTTTGTAGGATTTAGTTTTTCCATAATAAGTAATTGGTACCCTATTCATTTCCGGAAAAATCGTTTCATGTAAACAAGGAAGAGGTGAATATTGTGGGAAATCTTATCAAAAGGCTTACGGAAGATCGTTGTCCAGTTTGTGGAAAAAAGTTGGTAATTTCGGATGAAAAATGGATGAAAAGTATGTATGTCAAGTCATGTCCTGAAGGTCATATAAAAAAAGAGGTTTATCCACATTTGCAAACTACTATTGAATATAAGAAAAATAGTCTAGGGCATAGATAAAGTTCACTTTATATAAATTTCAGTCTAATTGAAAGCGTTTTCTTACTTAAGGCGAAGCCTTGCCGTGGGCAGAGGTTCTCGAAATGATCATGAACACAGTTGAAGGCAGACAACGAAGAAAGCAAGCGTTTGTCAACAGCCTGAAATCTAATTGTAGAATTCGTATTTAAAGGGGGGAAGAGATCATGTTAAAAAAACTGATCCCGTCTATTGATTGGCTAGGTCATTATAACAAAAATGATTTAAGAGGAGATTTATCAGCTGGTCTAATTGTAGCTATTATGTTAATTCCTCAAGGAATGGCTTATGCGATGTTGGCTGGCTTACCTCCTGTTATAGGATTGTATGCTTCAACGATCCCTTTGATTATTTATGCACTATTTGGATCTTCTAGACAATTAGCAGTTGGACCAGTTGCGATGGTTTCACTTTTAGTATTTACAGGTGTGTCTCAACTTGCAAAACCAGGGACAGATGAATATATTGCATATGCACTGCTACTCGCTTTGATGGTAGGTGTGATTCAATTAGTATTAGGACTTTCCCGCCTAGGCTTTCTTGTTAACTTTTTATCACATTCTGTTATAAGTGGGTTTACATCTGCAGCTGCAATCATCATTGGTCTTAGTCAGTTAAAAAATCTATTAGGAATCGATATTCCGAAAGGTTCGATTTTTGTTATCATAAGTAATGCAATTATGAAAGTCAATGAAATAAATATGGTAGATTGAGTCAAGTACTTGTGGGAGTTTTTTAAGTCCCTTATTTTATACTGTTTTCGTCCAGTGTTTTGTTAGCGTTATCAACCCTATATTGCTCTAAAATGTTT